>NZ_CANLRP010000089.1 GCF_947493425.1 uncultured Microscilla sp.
CAAAATATTGAAATATTTATATTAAAAAACTTGAATTTTAAGATAGTATCTATCGACTAAATACTATGGACTATTGTTGTATGAAAACCTATAATGAGGTGTTTTTTTGAAAAACTACAAACATAAGAGCACAAAGTTGCATAGTCCCCCTATTACTCACTCGTTTTTTTGCTTGAGACAATTCCAGGGCACCTCCAAATGCTCTACTCTTCACTACTTATCACCTCTAGCAACACCTCAAGTCCTTGTTCCAAATGTTTGGTATCTTTAAAAACCCTGCTCATCAGCAAATTACCTTCTATAAGATTGAGCGAAAATCTGGCGTATTTTTCAGCCAATGTGCCAGACAGCCCTTTTTGTTCCAAAAACTGTTGAATACTTGTGTGCCAACTGGCATACACTTGCTCACAGGCAAGTCGTACCTCTTCGGCAAGCGATGCACTCTCAGAAGCTACAGTAGCCACTGGACATGACTTTTTAAAATCGGACGCCAGAAGTTGTTGGGCAAAAAAGCCAAAAATTTGTTGCAAAGCCACCTTAAGGTCGTTTTGAGGCACCAACATTTGCTGCAGAACATCGTTTACCTGTGCTCCTGCCAACTGAATAGCTTCTATAATCAACTGATTTTTTCCCTGTGGAAAATAATAATATAATGAGCCCTTAGGGGCCTGGCTCAAGCTCAACACCTCGCTCAGCCCCGTACCAAAATACCCCTTTTCACCCATCAGGCTCACCGTGGCCTCAAGCAATACTTGTTTAGATTTTTTTTTTGCCATATTTTTTAGCTGAATCTCATATTTGCAAATACAATATAAAAAAAGTCAAACCAAACGAGAAGTAAAAACCATTCAAAGGTTTAACTAATCCTGTCTACCAACCTATACAGTTTATCCATATTGGTCAAAGGCGCCCCATGCCCAAAAGTAATCAGTTTGGGTTTTAGTTCTGCAATCTTCAGAATAGATTTTCGGTTCATTGCCGGGTCAGGCGTAAACACCTTGGGAGGTTCGGCAAGGTATGCCAACGTAGTGGCATAATTCATATTACGCAACACATCGCCCAAAACCAATACGCCATCTTTTTCGCGCCAATAAGCTACGTGCCCTGGCGAGTGCCCCGGCACATCAATCACGGTGAACCCTGCCACCTCGTCGCCTTCTTCCAAGCGACGGTCTACAGGATGCTCAGGACCACGAAAGCGCTTATCTACAAAGTTACTAATGGCGTTTTCAGGAATAAAACCTGTATAATCTCCCGTTTCCATTGCCACCGCATCTTTGCTGCCGCACCACAATGGTACTTTATAGGTTTCACAAACCTGCTTACTTGACCCCTGATGGTCAGGGTGAGCATGCGTAAGCGTATGCCTCGAAATTTTACGATTTTTAAGTGCCTTGGCTATTTTTTTAAACGACTGGCGTGAGCCTGAATCAACCAGTACATCACCTATCAAATAGGTATTGATTGACTGGCGTGGCATTACGCTTATTTGGTAAACATCGGGAGCTAATTTTCTTATCATGGTGTAATTATTATATAGACCAATTGTTATAATTTTTACAAATATATAGACCGATTGTTATAAAAACAACTATTTTGAATACTGAATAAACGTAAGGGGCAAAAAATCTACGGTATGGTGCAAGTCAGAGAAGCAAAATGGTGCTTTATTTATGTAGTGTCTGAAGTACTCAATTTTACACCAAAATTTGGCTCATTAGCATAATTAAGAGGGCTTTTGCCGGGTTTTTAGCCTGAGAACATCAGCTTGGGTTTTTGTGGTCTCACAAATTTGATTATTTTGCAAATTGTTATCACACCATTATCAGAAACTTATATCAGATCATTACTTAAGTAAAACTTTACACTTTGAAAAAGATCAAATTAAACCTATTGATAAGTGAAGTCACCCACCAATCGGGAGTAACTGTTACCTCACCTCTGCATTTTAATGACATAGTGCGCCTCAATATTTCGGAAATAGGAGTAGCACGTCAGCTTTATAAAGCAATTCACAAAAACCTGCTCACTCAAGGGCAATACCACCCATTGCTAAAGTATGTGCTAGACCAACCATTAATTCAGGAAACTATAGACATAGAACTGGAGGCGTCCAAACAAAAGTTTTTTCCTAAACTGACCCTTAGCTACGAACTTTTTTATCTGGAGAATCACCACCAACAATTCTTAGGCTTTGTGCCTACTTTGGGCGTGCAATCTGCAGGAAACAGCCTCGAAGAACTCAAAGATAACCTCAAAGACAACATTCAACTGGAGTTTATTCGCAAAAAACGCCTCAAATCGCCTACAGCATTGCTTACTACCCAGTGGTTTTCGAACATAAAAATACATGCCGTACCTACCGAGTTTAGCTTTTATACCCTGTCAGAGCAAGAAGATATTCAGCAACGCGACCAGGAATCTATCTTGCCCCAAATAGCCCATCGCCTCAGTGTAAACGAGGTAGAGCTGTTTGGCTTGGCTAAAGAGTATGACCAGTTGCTTACTACAATGAAAGCCAAGCACCGAAATAGTGTGCTCGTGGTGGGAGGATCGGGCAAGGGCAAAACTGCCCTTATCAAAGAGTTTTGCCGGGTAAAGGGGCAACATGGGTTAAGTGGCATTTCAGTGTGGGAGGTATCGGCCGCTCAATTGCTCCACCGTCTTACTGGCTTGGGTAGTTGGGAAGAGTACCTGGCCGATGTGTGCCGTGAACTGCGCAAGTCGGGCGACATTTTGTACGTGAGCAATTTCTCCGAATTGTTTGAAGTAGGACAGTATGTGGGCAACAACATGTCGATGGCAGACTATCTGCGTGATTATATTTCCAGGGGAGAAATAACCATCATCAGCGAATGTACTCCTGAGGAAGCTTCCCGGATAGAAATGCGCTCGCCTGGCTATTTGGGTTTGTTGACTACCATCAATATAGAAGATATGTCTAATGAGCAGGTATTGGAAATTGTTACCAAGAAGGTAAATTACATTGCTACCCAAAAAAATTGCGCAGTAGAAGAGGAAGCCATTCAAGAAATACTGCGCTTGCAGCAGTGGTACACGCCTTACTCTGAACTGCCTGGCAAAACAATCCATTTTTTAGCCTCTATTGTTTCTGACAAAGAGAAAAAGGAAGTGAAGATCATAGACAAACCGGCCATTTTTGAGCGCTTCTGTCAGGAAACGGGTATGCCCGAATTTATGATTAACCCCGAAATAGCCCTGGAAGTAGACAAAATGCAGCATTACTTCCAGACCAATATCTACGGGCAAAATGAAGCCATTCATACTGTATCAGACCTTTTGGTGGCTATTAAGGCCGCAGTAGTGCGCCGGGGTAAGCCGTTGGCTTCGCTGCTTTTTGTAGGACCCACTGGGGTAGGTAAAACAGAAATGGCTAAAGTGCTTGCTCAGTTTATGTTTGGCAACCGCAACAAGATGATTCGTTTTGACATGAGCGAATATACCGATACCCGCGCTATTATGCGCCTGACTGGAGACGGTACCAGTGGCGAGGGTTTGCTTACTTCATCGATACGGCAAGATCCTTTTTCGGTATTATTGTTTGATGAACTCGAAAAGGTACATCCTTCTTTTTATGATTTGCTCCTACAGATATTGGGCGAAGGACGCCTGACTGACGCCAGGGGCAGGGTAGCAGATTTTTGTAGTACTATCATTATTATGACCTCCAACATTGGGGCACGCTCGTTCCAAACGGGGTCTATTGGTTTTGTAGAAACCAAAAACGAAGCCGAGGCAGCAGCGGCTCACTTTAAGTCAGAAGTACAAGCCTATTTCCGCCCTGAGCTGTTCAACCGTTTAGACCGGGTCATTGCTTTTGCTCCTTTGGATAAACCCATTGTGCGTAAAATTATTGATCGTGAAATAGATTTGGTAAAAAAAAGAGAAGGCATCAAAGGGCGCAACCTGGAAGTAAACATAGGACAAAAGGTACTCGATTATTTGGGCAAAAAGGGGTACAATGCCAACTATGGCGCCCGTTTTCTACAACGTACCCTACAGGCACAACTCATTGTACCTTTGTCGCAAGCATTGAACGAGTATGATTTTTTGCAGCCTTTGCAGGTAGATGTGTTTTTGAAAAAAACGCTTGAAAAACCCTCCAAAAAAAGTAAAGACAATAAGGGCGTAAAAATCTATGTAACCAATGTAGACAATGGTGCCCAAACCGCTGCTATAGTCTTTGAGATTCAACGCCGCGATGACATTCAAATCACCCAAAAGGTAATCAGCGAAAGCGAAAAGCTTAAGTTTATCGATTTTATTACGCTCATTACCCACTATCGCCGCGAAACCAATACTATAGACCAAGGCAGTTATTTTGCCCGTTTTCTGAGCAAAATAGACCAACTGGAACGCAAGCTCCAAAAAGCCAAAAAACGTAAGAAAGAAAACGATTTCTGGAAAAACGAGGAGCAGCGCAAGTATTATTATGAATTGATCAACCTGCGCAAAAAATTTGAAGCATCATTTGAAGAAATAGAAGAGATAGAGTCGGACAACTTCTTGATTTTGAATGGAGTAGAAGAAAAAAAAGACGAAATAGCCCTGCACGCCCAGTTTAAACTATGGACACAAAACTTTATGGCACTTAAAGCGCACCTGGTATCGCTAGAAAACCCCGAGTTTGCGGTTTGTTCTGTGGGTATTTATGGGTCACGGTTGTCTTTGTTTACCCTGACCGATCTTTACATAGAGTTTGCCAAAGCCCATAACTTGTCGGTAGAAGTGTATACGCTTTGGCACAACAAAGATGGCTATCTGGAGGGCAATGCCATGGAAACCAACGCGAAGACCAAACCAGAAGAAGAAATAAGCGAAGAAACAGAAGTATTGAACGAAGAAGTAGAGGAAGACAACCAGCAAAATGGCAAAGAAAAAAAGCCTGTTATTAAGCGCAGAATTTACCAGCGGCAACCCTACGAAAATCGAAAAAATCCTGAACCACAAAACCTGATTGGGATAGAGATCGAGTTTAGGGGAACGTTGCCTTATTTATATTTCAAAAACGAAGGTGGAGTACACCACTTTACCGCTAAATCGGGTTCACAACAAAAATACCTGGTGGCAGTCTTGCCCCAAGGTTTGGAAAAATATAAACGCCCCGAAAATGTTTTTCGCCGGACTGGTTTTCAAGACCAAAAAGCCCGCCGTAATTACGAGCCCAAACTGTTTAGAGACAAGACTTATGGAGTAAAAATAGAAGATCCTGATTACCAAAAAGCGTTGAACCAGGTACTACAACAGCAGTTCTTTAAACTAATAGACAAATACCTATTGGATTAAACTATCAAAAAAAAAGTAAATACCTGAGCAAATGTTGTATATAACTTACACCGTTTTGGTACTATCTTGATGGAGGAGGTCACCTTAAAAGTGACCTCTTTTTTTGAGTTTTTACGTCTGGCGTATTCATAAACATTTATAAATTATTACATGGGTAGAGTTTACATATAAATTGAGTTTACATGTTTGGGCAAAAGTAAGTTACTTTGTATTATCAAAATTTAATTTTCTTTTGAAAACAAACCATGAGCAATAGTAACCAAGTCCTTTACAAAGAAAAGAACGCCACCATAGAATATAGTGCGTCTAACCAATGTCTTACAATAAACATTCATGGATTTTTGACAAGTCCACAGCTTATTAAATTATTCGAAAACGGCTATAAACTTTATACAACGGCTGTTCAGCCCAATACAGGGGTGGTGTTAAACACCGAAAAACTAGGCGCCGTAAAAAAAGCAGAACAAGACTGGTTGAGAGATACCTGGAATCTGCAAATGTATAAGGCAGGGATGAAAAAACTTGCCATCATCAATGCTGACAATATTTTTGGCGAAGTAGCGATCAATACTTTGAAAGAAAATGTAAACCAAGCAGTAAGGTATGCCATTGCTGCCAAATCTTTTAAAGACATGAAAGCTGCTCATCACTGGTTAGTCAATTAAGTAGAAAAATTCGTAAGCTAAGTTTATATGTTATATTTTCAAAAGTCAAGCCTTGTGTACAAGGTTTGACTTTACTGCTTTAGGAACCCTACTCTAATCCATATACAACAAAACCCTGCTTGTCTTTTACTTGACAAGCAGGGTTTTTTAATAATTCAATGCTTTCTAATTAATTCTCCATTCATTAGTAATGTTGCCGAAATAATGTCAGCAAATTTAAGTAAATATTTTTTCGCTAGACAAGGCACGGCAATATCCAGTGGATATTGAGCGAGCTTGAGGGATGGTCGGCTAATAGCAGCGCTATTAGGCTATTTTTCAACGATGTATAGCGACTAAAATATACAGTTAAAATGGGGAAGTTATTTTGACTGCATTATGTACCAAGACAAAATTAAATATACCTAATATGCAAGTATAACTATCATATTATGAGAGAGTTATCTTTGCTTGTAGCTTATAGCTGATTGCACCGATATTCATCGGTATCTAAGGACTTGCTGCTACTTACTTAGGTGAAAAAACCTCGAAATTTAACTAAACCTACTTCTTAGGTTTGGCACTTGGAGTTACATCAGCCGTAATGCTCAATACTGTTTTAGGCTTTTTAGGATCATTGGTAATCACCGTCACACTCTTATTGATACGCCCTTTAGATGTACCACTTGAATAAGTCACCCCAATGGTAGTAGATTCACCAGGCGCCAAAACTGTTTTCTTAGGTTTGGTAGCTGTACAACCACAAGACGCCTTGGTTTTACGAATGTGCAAAGTACTTTTACCTTCGTTGCTTATTTTAAAAGTGGCAGATACCCGCGCGTTTTGTTTTACCTTACCAAAACTGTGCGTAGTTTTGTCAAATTTGGCTGCTGGGGGTGTTAAGCGGGCTTTTGCCGAAAAGTTTTCTTTAATGTATCCACCCACACTCATGCGTTTTTTAGACTGAACTTTGTCATCAGTTATGAGCATAAAACTATCATATACATAGTCCCAGTCTTTTTTCTCGGTAGCGTTGTAAGCAAACGTAAGACCTATTGCCTTTTTAGGTTGAATGGTTACTTCTTTTTTCTTCTTACGTTTGGCTTTTGTTGCTTTGGTCTCCCCTACTTTTGCTGCAAACACCGATACAATCCGTACGTGCTTAGGTAGTTTGGTAGCTTCTAAGTTAAGCGTGATAGGGTCGTTGCCATTGTTATAGATAAAAGTAGACTTTTCGGTATTTTTGCTGTCGTGCATAATGTCACCAAACCACACCGTGTTTGATTTAAACCTAAGGTTACCCAAAGCTACCGGATACCAGTCTTTCGGTCCTTTTTTGCGAGGAGTTACCTTTCCCGAAATTTGTAAAATACTTACCGCAGGTTGTGCGTTGCTTTGCACAGTAATACTTTTGTTAAATGCGCCTACTCTACCCATAGGGTTAAAAGCTGCTTTTACTACTCCTGAACCACCCGGCTTTATTTCGGCTTTGGTCCAGGTAGGGGTAGTACACCCACAAGACGCCTTCACATTGGTTAGTTTGAGCGGTTGGTTTCCTGTATTTTTGAAACTAAAAGTTACCTGAGCAAGTCCGCCATCCTCTTTGATGGTGCCAAATGCATGCTTGGTTTTATTAAATTGAATCTTTGGCTGAGCATACGCTACCGTGGCAACCAAGGTAAAAATAAACGATAGTCCTATTGGCAATAATCTTTTCATAAAAACTTGGGTTTGTAGATAAGTAATCATACTAAAAAACAAAACTATTAAGTCGCAATTAAGTGCAGCTGATAAACAAAAGCAACTAACTGCTTGTCGATGCTTTTATCCATTTTTCAGGTGTAATTAATCATTACTCGATACATCTTATTTTTAATGATTACCAAGGAATAAACATGGGTAGTTTAACACTTGTTCTGCTTTTTTGCCATACATACTAAAAATAGAGAAAAGAGTTCAACCCTTGGTTTTATTCCTAAGTATCAATCATTATGTTACAAAATTAACGATAAATTTACCACTTTGTATTATAGAGTGGTGTTAAAGATTTATAAACATCTCTTAATGAGTTGTTAATGAACCTAACGGCTCCCTCTTTATGCAACTATATATACTCTTCATCACATAATTTGCGGACATATTTTCAGAATTTTTATTCTAATATTTGCCCAGGCTTAATGTATGATCACCTATCAGTTTTTTTGATTGGCTTTTTTAGGATGAAACCCCAAGGATATGCTGAAGTTATTTATATTTGCTGGTTAGTCTATTTTTTAATCAGGGCCTAAAGTAGTCCCATATTACAATAGACACAGGCATTGCTGGCGTGTATCCATTGGTATCAATAAAGAAACACAAAACAACTTTTATATATTGTATTATCTAATCTTTTAGTTTAATGACACAACAAGAGTTTTTAGAGAAATATTTAAACAATGCTTCACCCACTGGATTTGAGAGTTCAGGGCAAAAAATATGGTTAGATTACGTCAAGCCTTATGTAGACGACTATATAGTAGACACTTATGGTTCGGTAGCAGGGGTAATTAACCCAGAAGCAAAGTACAAGGTAGTAATAGAAGCACACGCTGACGAAATTTCGTGGTATGTAAATTACATTACCGAAGATGGCTACATTTATGTAATTCGCAATGGTGGCTCTGACCCAGTGATAGCCCCTTCGATGCGGGTAAACATTCACACCAAAAAGGGTATTGTAAAAGGAGTCTTTGGTTGGCCAGCGATTCATACGCGCAGGGGCGAAAAAAGTGAACCCAAGGCAGAAATAAAAAACCTGGTGCTCGACTGTGGCTGCAGTACCAAAGAAGAAGTAGAAGAACTAGGGGTACATGTAGGCTCGGTCGTTACTTTTGAAGATGAACTGACCGAGTTAAATAATAAATATTATGTGGGGCGCGCGCTTGATAACCGAATTGGGGGTTATATGATTGCTCAAGTGGCACGCAAACTGCACGAGAACGGGATACGACCTGAGTTTGGTTTGTATATTACCAATAGTGTACAAGAAGAAATAGGTTTGCGTGGGGCGCAAATGATTGCCCACCGTATAAAACCTGACCTTGCCCTGGTAACCGATGTTTGCCACGACACCCAGTCACCACTTTACAACAAAGTAAAAGAAGGCGACCTGAGTTGCGGAAAAGGGCCTGTGTTGAGCTATGCTCCCTCAGTGCAGTTCAATGTATTGGACATGGTGATTAAAGTAGCCGAAGAAAAAGACATTCCTTTTCAACGAACGGCTTCTTCGCGTGGTACTGGTACCGATACCGATGCCTTTGCTTATTCTAACGCAGGAGTAGCATCGGCACTAATTTCGCTACCTCTAAAATATATGCACACCACAGTAGAAACTGTGTCGAAAGATGATGTAGAACAAGTAATCAATCTAATGTATGAGTTTTTGGTGCAACTGCCCAACAACCACGACTTTAGGTACTTTAAGTAAATATGGTATAACTGCCCGGTTTAACACTTAAGCTTGTTTGTAGAGCTATAAGTGATGTTTTTTTGAGCTAACAAAATACGTCATTCATATCATACTCTAAGCTCGACTTTAGCCTTTTATGATATTGGCTAAATTACTTCATATGCCTTTAAATAAGCATATGAATACTTTTACACAGTCGCCTTTTTTATGCGACCATGCAAAATTAAATTTGATACAAAGGTATTTGTAATAAAACATCTCAAATATTGGCGAAATGTTTACCCAATACCTTTCTGAAAATGAGTATCTTACAAATAATTTGTTTACTAGAACTCAATTTCACAATAAGCGAATTTAAAATGGCTAAAGTCGAGCTAAGCATTAAGTAAACTAAACTGGGTAGTTATATACTCATAATAAATAATACTTCTCAAATGGATGCTGACATACATTCCCTGATAGAAAAACTTTCTAAAGCTTCGGGCATAGATTTATTTCCTTACCTGGCTCAAGTTAAAGAGGGAGAATCCATTCATCAACCTGCTGCCCTTCGTCCCCCCACCCTCACCACAGACGAAATCACCTTATTATTGGGTAAGTCTGTCATGCAAGATACACGCTTGGCGGTATTGGTCATCAACACCGAAATGAATGTATTGCTTGCCAATGAAACTTATTGCCAATGGTGGCAAACTACACCTGAAGTAGCAAACCAAGCCAATTTACAGCACTTGTGGAGCAGTGCTTCGCGCGAATGGTGGCACTTGCTAACATTGATTAAACACGCTTTTATCAAACAAAAAGCCTTTGAAGATGTATTGCATTGGCATAACAATGCGCAGGAAACTGTGCTGGACGTAAAGACCAAGTTTATTGACAACAACGGGCAACAACACCAATACTTGATGCTCACCTTTGAAGACATCACAAAGCGTTTTCAGCGTGAACGCACCCTTGACCGCTTGTCGTTTGTAGTCAAACACATCAACGATTTTGTAATAGTAACCAATGAGCACGGGCAAATAGAATGGGTAAATGATAGTTTTAACAAAGTAACTGGGTATGAGCTAAGGGAGATTGAGGGAGTACCACTGACAAAGTTTTTGCAACAAAAAGACTTGAATAAGGAGGTGATCAAACGTATTGAGGCTAAAATAGAGAAAAACGAAATTGTAGAAGAGGAATTACAAAACCGTCGTAAAGATGGCTTACCTTATTGGAACAAGCTCACCATAAGGGTAATGTACGATACTGCCGCCCACCAAAAGAAATACCTCAGCATACACACCAATACTACAGAGTACAAGGCACACGAAAAATACCTGTCGCAGTTGATCAACGAACTACAGCACCAACAGTTTGCCATTGATCAAGCCGCGCTTATCACCATTACCGATCGTAATGGTTACATTACCCATGCCAACGAAGCTTTTTGCCGGGTGTCGAAATATGAAGAACACGAGTTGTTGGGGCAAAAACATAGCCTGGTAAATTCGGGATATCATCCACGCAGTTTTTTTAAGGACATGTGGGGCACTGTTCGTAAGGGAATGCTTTGGCGGGGAGAGATTCATAACCGGGCAAAAGATGGGACTTTTTATTGGGTAGATGTAACCATTGTACCTTTTTTGTACAAAGACGAAGGACACGACCCTTACAAATACCTGTTCATCCGATTTGATATTACAGAACGCAAAAATGCTGAAAAACAACTCATTGTTGCCAAAGATAAAGCTGAAGAAGCCAATCGTCTTAAATCTAACTTTTTGGCCAATATGAGCCACGAAATAAGGACTCCTCTCAACGGTATTTTAGGGGTGGTGCAATTGATTGAAATGGAGTCAGACAACGAAACAATGCTACATTACGCCCACCTGATTGGACAAAGCGGCCAACGACTGCTCAACACTATTAATGGCATATTGGATTTGTCGCGGATAGAAGCCAACCGAGCCGAAGTATCGTGGGAACAGATAAACATTATAGAGCTGGTCAGTGCCTTGGTGCAATCGCTGGAAGTGCTCGCCAATAGTCGCAATATTTACCTGAATATGGAGTTTAATCTTGCTCAAAAACAAGTACTTATCGACCCCTATTTGCTTGAACAGGTATTGAACAACTTGCTGGGCAACGCCATTAAATTTACCGAAAGAGGTGGGGTAACCCTGAGGTTAAACGATGAAAACAATTGCCTGATGATAGAGGTAATAGACACTGGCATAGGCATAGAAGAACATTTTTTGAAAGAAATATTTGAGCCTTTCAAGCAAGAGAGTACAGGCATAGAACGACGTTTTCAGGGCAGTGGGCTAGGGCTTGCCATTGCTAAAAAGATTGTAGAATTGATGGGTGGTGACATAAAAGTACGCAGTAAGAAAAACCTTGGCAGCTGTTTTACCGTAATATTTCCTGAACAAAAGTTAAACCCTGAAGCTGAATCCCAATAAACTCAACTTCTCCATTTTCATCATTATGTAGTTTTTAATAGATCACTGGTAGTTTTGCAGCGAGCCTGCCCATTGTTGTTTTTTTTGAATGCTCACATTTACAAAAAAAATCAATAAGATGGCATTGCTATAAGTATTTCTAAACACCTCGAAACTACCCAGTTAACTACACCTTTCTTTTTTTTTCATACATTTTATTTTTCTGCGTAAAGCCAGCAACATACCAGGCAAGCATACAACCTTTGCTTTTAGCACCTGTGTTGGTTGGTATACAATCACTTTTAAGCTTGTCGCAGTTGACAACCTATGTACCCTTACTACTGTTATGAACTCAAAAAAATACCCCCGTACTTATCACTTGCCTTGGTCGCCAGGAGCGACTTCTGACGATAAGATTGCGGCTTTTATAGACAACGCCATTGGGCACCCCATTGTAATTACCGAAAAACTGGACGGCGAAAATACCTGCTTGAATCAACATGGGGTATTTGCCCGCTCTCATGCGGCTCCCACCCAAAACCCTTGGGCAAGCTATCTGTGGGATATTCATACCCGCATACACTATCAGTTAGATGAGCTAGAAGTATTTGGCGAAAGCCTGTTTGCGATTCACTCTATTACTTACACTGGACTACAACAATATTTTTATGTGTTTGGCATGCGTCAAGGCACGGTATGGCTTCCCTGGGAGGAGGTGGTTATGTATGCCGACTTGCTAGACCTGCCCCTGGCTCCAGTACTATTTGAAGGAACCGTGCAAAGCGAAGCCGAGCTTAAGTTATTGATTGATGGGGTTTTGCGAGAACCCAGTGAGTTTGAAAGCCTGGAGTTGGATATTGAAGTACCCAAAGAAGGGGTGGTAGTGCGTTTAGCCGCTGCTTTTGAGTCAGACGATTTTGACCAAAGTGTTTTTAAATGGGTGAGAGCCAACCACGTGCAAACTGACGAGCACTGGAGCAGAAACTGGAAACGCACCCCGCTTGAACACGAGTGGATACAACAACAAATGAAAAAACACAACCGCACATGACACACTATAAACCCGAACAACTATTATCGCTTGAAATCCCCTACGATTGGGATTTGCTTACAGCACATTTTGATTGGCTGCAAGCCCTATACGATTGCCCACAAGACCCAATATACCACGCTGAGGGCAATGTAGGTATTCACACCCGCATGGTAGTAGAGGCTTTGTTTGGGCTGCAAGGCTGGCAACAAGCAGACGCCCAAACTCGTACTATTTTGTTTGCCGCTTGTTTGCTGCACGACATTGCCAAACCTGAATGTACCGTGATAGAGCCTATAGAAGGTACCGACCAAGTAAGAATTACTTCGCCACGCCATGCCAAAAAGGGCGAAAAACGAGCCCGGCAGGTGTTGGCAGATTTGCCCTGGAGCCATTGGGTAAAAGAGCAGGTTTGCCAACTGGTACGTTTTCACGGTTTACCTATTTGGTTTTTGTCTAAAACTCATCCCGAAAAAGCTGTGATTCAAGCAAGCTTAAGTGTAAATACCGAATGGCTTGCTTGGGTGGCAGAGGCAGATTTAAGGGGGCGAATAAGTGATACCCAGGAAGAGTGGCTGGAGCGGATTGAATTCTTTGCGGAGTTTTGCCGCGAGCAACACTGTTTTGGAGCTGCACGCCACTTTGCCAGTCCACATACCCGTTTTTTGTATTTCCAGAAGCCTGAAGTATACCCTGATGCCCCTATTTATGACAATACTTGTGTAGAGGTATTCTTACTTTGTGGGTTGCCAGGCGCTGGCAAAGATACTTGGATTGACACACACGCAACAGATTTGCCTGTAGTATCGTTAGACCAGCTCCGGCAAGAGCTGGGGGTGTCGTTTAAAGACAACCAAGGCAAGGTGATACAAGCTGCACAAGAAAAAGCAAAAGAATACTTGCGTAAGCAGCAGT
This sequence comes from uncultured Microscilla sp., assembly GCF_947493425.1. Taxonomy (GTDB): domain Bacteria; phylum Bacteroidota; class Bacteroidia; order Cytophagales; family Microscillaceae; genus Microscilla. Next base: position 13,771 of record NZ_CANLRP010000089.1, read on the forward strand.
CGTTTGTGTGGAATGCAACCAATATTACCCGCCAAAACCGAAAAAAGCTCATTGACTTATTTAGTCAATACCGGGGCAGTACTACTATTGTATATTTACCCAAGCCTTTGTCGGTAGTGCTCAAACAAAACCGTGAACGAGCGGTAGTAATTAAGGAAAAGGTAATCTATAATTTTTTGGGCAGACTGGAACCACCCACCATTGCCGAGGCGCACCGTTTGTGGGTGGTTGAGTAGTAGATGTGAAGGATTTTTTCGTTAAATTATTATATTTCAACCGGGTTTCTTACAAACATAAATCCTTGTTCACAAAACTTTTTACTACATTTTTTAGTAGTTTATGAAACCACATATGTCTTACAAGTTATGAACTATAGAACATTATTTACCTCGGAGCATTTAGATATCTTCGATCTTAGCCCTTATATACCCTGTGCCATTTTGGTTTCTTGGAAGGGACACTGGGGGGTAGAAGAGCATCACAAAGAACTATTGCAACAAACCTTGGATCACTTTCGTGATCATCATACTCAGATTATGGTATCAGACCATTCTACTTTGCAAATGGTAACCCTTGACCTGCAAGCGTTACTAGAGGATTGGTACTATAAAGAAGCCACCAAACATGGCCTAAAAGTCGAAATATGGATAGAACCCACCGATATTCTTGCCAGGGCATCGGTGAGTCTAATGTTGGGGGGCGACTTGAGCCGTAATACAGAAATGCTTATGCCCAAAGTACCCGATCTGGACGAAGCTTTATTGCTTGCCAGCCAATTTGCCGAGCAACTTTAAGTTTTTGGCATTCATCAATCAAAAATTGTTTTCATATAAAAAAAGAGACTCCCAATTGCCTTGGCGAGTCTTTTTTATGCTTTGTTTTATTGTTCCAAAAATTGGATTCCTCATTCTTTTCTCTATTTTTGGTGAGGTTTAGCCAAAATACAAAGTGTATGATAAAGTTAAACAATTTACCCAAGTCGTCCGCTTATTTATTGGCTGGGGCTACTCATCAAAACAATCTCACAATGGAAAAAATCAAGGAACTCAAGTTTTTTACAAAAAAAATACCGCTTACTTTCGACAACAATGACAATAGTGTGAATACGCTGGACGTTGAGCAAATAAAGAAAGAAATTGGCGAAGTAGACATTGATTATCGCTCTATAGCAATTAGCCAAACCGATACGCATCTGATGGTGACCTTTAGGGTAGCCAGCAATAAAAACGAAAACAGCAAGTCTATTGGGTTTGGTGGGTAGTAAAAATAAGGTTTTAGGGACTAGGTTCTAGGTACCCCCTGCTATTTTTCTATCACGTTGATTTTTAGGAAACCTAAAATCGTAGTTAAAGGGTTCATTGGGCGGCTCCCTCGTGGTCGCCCTCTCCTTTTGTTTCCTTCCCATCCTACTTACCCAGCTTTTTTTAAAACACTTCCCTCTCCACTTGTAGAGACACAAACCAGCGCGAAAAATAGCAGGGTAGAGTACTCACTTCTTCTAAAGTCTAATAACTTTCCCATTAAATTGCAAATCCCTGTACTTTGTTCGTAGATTTGTGGTTTGAACTTAATTAATAACCTGAATATATTTTACTTATGCTCGCCATTAGTAACATGTCGTTTTATTTCGGTAGCCGACCGTTGTACAAAGATGCCAACCTTCATATCAAACCCAAAGACCGGATAGGACTCATTGGAGCCAATGGTACTGGAAAATCTACCCTGTTAAGACTTATTTCAGGTGAATATGCTCCCGACGAGGGCACCATTTCTAAGGCAAAAGATTGTACGATTGGCTTTCTCAACCAAGATTTACTTTCTTACCTTACCAACGAGAGCATTTTGGAGGTGGCCATGCAAGCTTTTGAAGAACAAAATCAACTCCAGGAGCAAATTGATAAAACCTTGCACGAGATGGAGGTAAATTATACCGACTCGTTGGTAGACAAGCTTGCCAAGTTACAAGAGCGTTTCGAGATGTTGGGAGGCTACTCTATGCAAGCCAAAGCTGAAGAAATTCTGGAAGGTTTGGGCTTTAAAACTGCTGATTTGCAACGCCCTTTACAGGAATTTTCGGGAGGATGGCGTATGCGGGTAATGCTTGCCAAGTTGCTATTGCAAAAGCCCGCCTTGCTAATGCTCGATGAACCTACCAACCACTTAGATTTACCGTCTATTCAGTGGATAGAAAGCTATATTCATAGCTACGAAGGTGCCATTATAGTAGTGTCGCACGACCGTCAGTTTTTGGACAATGCTGTAAAAACCACGGTAGAGGTGTCACAGGCAAAGCTGAATATTTATGCAGGCAATTATTCTTTTTACCTAAAAGAACGCGAACTCCGCCAGGAGATACAACAATCTGCCTACGAAAACCAACAAGACAAAATACGTCAAACTGAACGTTTTATTGAACGTTTTCGGTCTAAAGCCACCAAAGCACGCCAGGTACAGTCGAGAGTAAAGGCATTGGAAAAAATGGACTTGATTGATGAGGTAATAGACGAAACTGCCAAGGTAAATTTTAAGTTTAACTTTGGACAAAAGTCGGGGCGTCAGGTAATGGAACTTGACAATATAGGCAAGGCTTACGGCGATCTTACTATTTTGAAAAACACCACTGCACGCATAGAACGCGGCGACAAAATTGCGCTGGTGGGTGCCAATGGAAAAGGTAAGTCTACCCTGTTGCGCATTATTGCAGGCACCGAACAAATAAAGGGCGAACGCAAACTAGGGCACAATGTGTTGTTCTCGTTTTTTGCCCAGCATCAGCTCGAATCGTTGGTAGTAGACAACGAAATACTGGAGGAACTCAAACAAGCAGGTTCGGCAAAAACAGAAACGGAATTACGAAGCGTCTTGGGTTGTTTTTTATTTAAGGATGACGACGTATTTAAGAAAATTAAAATTCTTTCGGGAGGAGAAAAGTCAAGGGTGGCTCTAGCCAAGGTACTGATCTCTGAAGCCAACTTTTTGCTACTCGATGAACCTACCAACCACCTGGACATTCAATCGGTAAATATACTCATGCAAGCGCTCGACCAATACGAGGGTACTTTTGTGGTAGTATCGCACGACCGTCACTTTATTTCGCAGGTGGCCAATAAGATTTGGTACATCGAAGATGAGGAAATCAAAGTATATCCGGGTACTTTTGCCGAGTACAACGATTGGTACCAAAAACAACAGGCAAAAAAAATGGCACAAGCAGCACCTCCTCAAGAAAAGAAAAAGAAAGAAAAAAAGCCAAAACCACAAGATTCGCCCGAAATAAAGGCAATTAAACGTGAAATACGAGAAACCAAAATGGTGCTCGAAAAAGCCGAAGCAAAAGTAACCAAGCTTGAAAAACAACAAGAAGCACTGGAGCTCACATTGGCCGACAATACCATTTATGATGATCAGGAAAAACTGGAAAAAACTCAGCAAGAGTTTAACAAGGTACAAGAAGAACTCGCCACCGCCAATGATGACTGGGAAGAACTGGTAATGAAAATAGATGAACTGGAAGCGCAGCTTTAGAATGGATAAATAAACGAGAGTTACTCTAAAAACCTCCTCTATATCAAATCATATAGCGGAGGTTTTTTATTGCATTGCCCCCTATTCTTCTACCCACACCACTTTGTCTTTTATATCGCCACGAGTGCCTGCTTTGGGAGTTTTTTCGGGGTAACCCAAGTAAAAGAAACCCAACAGTTTGTCTTGTGGGTCAAGCCCAAAAAAGTCTTTAGCTTCTTCGCGATAGGTAACCCCACCACTGCCCCAATAGCCCCCTACTCCATAGGCAGTAGCCGTGAGGTAAATATTTTGTACAGCACAGGCTACCGCTTCTATTTCTTCTATTTCGGGTATTTTTTCTGATACCTGACGACTCATGCCTATGGCTATTACATGTGATGCCATCAAGGGTTTATTGGCAAGTTTGTCAAACTTTTTTTGATCAAACTGATCGGCTGGAGTAATTTGTTTGTACAACTCAGACTGAAAGCGTGCCAATTCCTTCAAGCCTTCACCTGTAAACACCACAAATCGCCAGGGCTCGGTTTTGCCGTGGTTGGGCGCCCAGTTAGCATTTTCCAGTATTTGTTCAATGATTTCACGGGGAATTATCTTGCCTGAAAACTGTTTTGGGAAAACCGAACGACGCTCACGCATCAGGCGGTTGATTTCGTCTATATTAAAGGGGGTTTGTATATCTGTTTGAGTTTGCATAAAGTCAACTTTTATTATTTAGACTGATTATAAATAATGCGTAAAAATACAAGAAATTATTGAATGTGCAAGGCTTCTGTTCAAAGAAGCAATTGATTAAATAAGATGCTAAAGTTGAATTCTTTTTTATATTGCAATTTATTTTATTTGCAACAAGTTTTAAACTGTCTAACAAATTAGACGTTTTCTTGTTTCGCATTTGTTGCTCGCTGTATGAAGCAGTGTAAGTCAGTTAGTTGATATATGGCAAAATCTAAAAAATTTGGGGCATTTACAGGAGTGTTTACCCCCTCAGTGCTTACTATTCTGGGGGTAATCATGTACCTGCGTTTGGGTTGGGTTGTTGGGCAAGCCGGCTTATTTTGGACCATTATTATTGTATTAATTGCCCACGTTATTTCAGTATCTACCGGGTTGAGTGTGTCGTCTATTTCTACCGATAAAAAGGTACAGGCGGGCGGGTTGTACTACATTCTTTCCCGGAGCCTGGGCTTACCCATTGGAGGTGCCATTGGCATTACCCTGTTTGTGGGTACTGCCCTGAGCATAGCCTTGTATGCCATTGGTTTTTCTGAAAGTTTTCTCGATTTTATCGGAATGGCATCAGGGCACCAAATCAACGAAAACGCACTCACTGCCATCAAACAAAGTATTACGGCTCCGATGCTTAAAACCTTGCAAGTGGGCAGCATAGACGATATTTTGGTACCGCTCAAAAACAGTGATGCGCTTCAGGCAGTATTTCATAACAAAGAAGCCTTTATCAGCGCCCTAAAACTCGTCCTTAAAGAGCAAGTGGCCGAACAACAATTTTCTACCATCCAAGGAGTCATTTTAGCCAACTCGCGGGCTGTTACAGTAAACGACCTTCGTTTGGCGGGCACTGCCACCGTTATATTTGTTACTACTATTGCTTTTATAAGTACCTCGTTTGCCCTTAAAACCCAGTTTTTTATTATGGCAGCCATTGCGTTGTCGCTGGTAGCCATTTTTATGGGAAGCCGGGAGTTTGCTCCCAAAACCCCTACCTTGGCGCCCAGCCCAGGAGCATCGTTAGGAGTAATATTTGGTGTGTTTTTTCCAGCGGTTACCGGATTTACTGCGGGGGTAGCTATGTCGGGCGACCTCAAAAACCCTAAACGCACCATTCCAGTGGGTACCATGGCATCTATTGTAGTAGGACTGGTAGTATACATTGTGCTGTCTATTTTTCTTGCCTATACTATAGACCCCCACATTTTGCGTAACAATAGCAACATTCTCAAAGAAATTGCTTTTATCTCTCCTGCTTTTGTATTGGCAGGCATTTGGGGGGCTACTTTATCATCAGCATTGGGCGGCATTTTGGGGGCACCCCGCATTTTGCAGGCAATGTCGGTAGACAAGATCACTCCAAAACTGTTTGGCAAAGGGGTGGGCAAAAACAATGAACCACGCAATGCTTTGCTTCTTACTTTTGTAATTGCCGAAGCCGGAGTACTCATTGGCGAACTGAACGCCATTGCCCAGGTAGTATCTATGTTTTATCTGGCAGCTTATGGTTTTATCAACTTGTCATGTTTCTTAGAGAGCTGGGCAAGTCCCGATTTTCGCCCCACATTTAAAATACCTAAGTTTGTGAGTCTCACAGGGTTTGGCTTTACCTTGTTTGTAATGATTGCCCTTGATCTTACGTCTATGGTGGTGGCTTTTGTTATCATTGGGGCTATTTTTCTTTATCTGGTACGCAAGCAAATATCGTTGGGCTTTGGCGATGTGTGGGAGGGCGTGTGGGCGTCGGTAGTACGGAGGGGACTGTATAATATAGTAAGCAAAGAAACCAAACAACGCAACTGGCGACCTAACATTGTGATGTTTAGCGGAGGCGAAGAAGCGCGCCCCCATTTGGTACAGTTTGGCAAAACGTTGGTAGGGCGTTTGGGCTTTTTGTCTGACTTTCACCTGATTGAACGAAAATCGTCGGAAGTGGTATTTTCTAAACCGCAACAGTTTGTACAAGACAATGGAGTATTGGCTACAGGGTCGTTTATGGGATTTTTTACCCGTAAGCTCGATTGTATCGACTTGTATGATGGAATGGAAAACATTGCCAAAACTTATGGGTTTTCGGGGCTTGACCCCAACACCATACTCATGGGCTGGGGCAGGCAAGCCAAAGACCCTACCAAGTTTATATCGTTTGTGCATAACCTGGTAAAGCTCGATTACAATATATTGTTGATGCAGTATAACCAGGCACATGGGTTTGGCAAACAAGAGGCTATAGACATTTGGTGGAGAGGCAAGAGTTTTAATGTAAATCTTACCTTGACCTTGCTTAAATTTATCCAGTCGTCAGACGATTGGCGCAAAGCCAAAATACGCTGCCTGATAGTGAGCGAAGATAACCTAAACCAAAACCGTATTTATAAGAACATTACCCTGATGTTGGAAGAGATGCGGATTGACGCCGAGGTAAAGGTGATTAGCAATGAGGTACAGCAACGCCCTTACCAGGAAATAATCAACGCCGAATCGACAAATACTGACCTGGTAATACTGGGATTGCCTGAGATTAAGTCTAAAATGGATTTTGAGTTTTATGAAAATACCAACCAACTCATTAGCCAAATTGATAAAACGGTGGTAATGGCAAAGTCGTCGTCTTACTTTGAGACTGCCTCTAATAACTTGCTTGAGCTTACCAACGAAAGTGACGCGCTGCCCAAACAAGAAGCCGACATTGCCGAATACCGAATTCCGGAATTGGTATTGCCCCAAAAAGAAGAACTGGCAAATATTATCACTCAACTCCATGAAGATTTGCGTAATGTGTTGCTGGACTATAGCCATCAATATATTAACCCTAACTATGCCATTGACAAAAAACTTACGCAAGCTTTACGCAAACTGATCAAACAGAGCTTTGATCAACTAAAAGCGCAAGTAGACAAAATAGGTGATGTTGGCGAAGATCGTCAGGTATTAGATGTTCATTTGCACTTTATGCAACAAAGCGGGGAGTTGATCAATAATTTTATTGAAAATCAACTTGCCGAAAAGTACGACAACCTGGTAGAAGGGTCTGAGTGGTTGTACAAGCAAATTACCCAGGTAATTGCCCAAAACCCAGTGACTATTACGATTAAGTACGACCAAGCGTATTTTGAAAAAAATGAGACCAATAAGGAAAAAATACGCAACCTCAATTGGCAAAACAGGCTGAAATACAGATTCTCTAAAAAACCCTTAAGTTATACGTTTAAACACCATAAGGTGCTCCAGTTTTATGTACAAACAATGGGGCAAAAGACTTTTTCGGAGTTGTACCGCGACTTTGACCGATCTAATATAGCCTACAATACCCGCATTCAGGAGTTGCTGCGCAAAACTGCCCATAGTTTTGACCTGATAGAAAAAGAGTTGAACTTGCTCAAGGCTGATCGCGACCAACCAGAGGCAACTGACATAGCAGCACACGCTACCAAGTTGACCGAAAAGATAGATGAAGAATATAACCAGCTCAAAAATTTTATTCTTGACATTACCAATGGGCAACGCGAAAAGGTATACAAATACAACCATATTTTGTTGTATGAAACTCATCGCGAAATACAAGAAATCAGTCAAAACTTTGACGCCCTGGAAACTAACCAGCTATTACGCAAAGGACGAAAAGAGTTTAAAAAAGCCCGCAAACTAAGGGCAAGTATAGAAGAGTTGCCCGATTTGTGGAAACACAATCAGGCTTTGGTAACCAAGACCACCTTGATAGAAGCACGTTTGCTTTCGTTTAGAAAACAACTGGCGGGCTTGCTCAATGGGTTGGAAAATGACCTCAATCGCCTAATAGGAAAGAATATCAATAAACCACTGAACGTGCTGGAGCGTTTTATTGACAACTTTGATATTAACGATGAGGCTCAATACAAAACCTGGATTGTACGTACCCAATATGCGGTAAATATGGAGGGGTATTTCAAACAATCGGTAGATAAGTTTTTGAGCAAACTAAAAGATTTGATGGCGAGCTACTCTGAAACCATTGACATGATTCACGAGGAGTCGTTGAGTAGTCTGGAAACGGAAGAACTAGAGGAGCTGGAGTCTATGTCGGTGTCTGTCAATCGTTTGCTGGACTATTTTGTTCAGTTCAACCTGATTGAGCCTTTGGTAGATTATACCAACGATTTGCCGCGTAAGTTTCAACGTGCCAGTAACATGGCAAATGAGGTAAAACGCATGCTGTCTTTTCATATCAATCAACTGCAAAATGCGACCGATGTCAAGCAAAAAGAAATAAAAGTACAGGTCAAGGCTTTGCTTGCCGAAGAAAAGCAGCAAATCGACAAGGAACGCAAAGAAATTGAAAATATCCAGCAGCAGGTATCTACCAGTATGGCAGATATGTTTCGCAATACTGTAGTGAAACTTAGCCCTTATGTTATTAGCAGGTCGGCCGATAACGCCGAACAGTACATTCGTAGCAGGGAAAACAAAACCCGATTGTCGCGGGTAGGTGGGGTAAGCTTGTTGAGGGTACAATCACGCATCAAAAACAGTATTACCCGCTTGTGGTATCGCCGCAGTGAGGGCATATTGGCAGCTCAACAGCTCCAATCGACCAATAAAAAAGAAGATTCAAAGGTAGAACGTGTATTGAATTTGGTAGAAGCCATTTCACCCAAACCTGAAGTAATTGAAGCTTTGCCTGTGTATTATCACCAGTTGTTTACCCATAAAAACACATTTGGTGATGATTTTTGGGTGGGTAGAAAATCTGAACTGGAACAAGCTCAAAAAGCCATTAATCGATTTAAAGATGGGTTTGGCGGAGCACTCATGATCACGGGCGACTATAACTCTGGACGCACGTTTTTATCGCAACACATTGCCGAACAGTACTTTTCCAAACGCTTTGTTCATTATATTGCCCCACCAGCGTATGGTTCTATCGATGTAACTGATTTTAAACGTGCTTTTGAAAATGGGGTAGGCATTGAGGGAGAATATCCTGAGATATTTGCCGAGCTTTCGCTCAATACAGTACTGGTTTTCAACGACTTGGAGCTTTGGTGGGAACGTAGTCCCAATGGCTGGCAGGTATTAGAGATGTTGCTCGACTTGCTGGACACCTACAGTGAGCAGTGCTTTTTTATTTTAAACATCAACCAATACTCGCTCCGCTTTATCAATATGGTAAAGAAAATTGAGAATTATTTCTTGACTACCATCAACTGTGCTCCGTTTAATGCCGAGGCACTCAAAGACATCATATTGTTTCGTCACCGCTCCAGCCCCATTACGTTTGAATGGAAAGGCATTGCTGAAAAAGACATGACAGAATGGAAGTATGCCCGTTTGATGAGCAAGTATTTTGATTATTCGCAAGGCAACGTGGGCATTGCGCTACAGGTGTGGATTTCGCACATCGAGAAGGTAGACGGTGAGGTATTAGTAATTAGAGAACCCTCAAAACCAAATACAGAGATACTGGGGCAATTGCCTGAAGATTGGTTGATATGGATTGTACAGTTTATCTTGCATAAACACCTTACCCTGGATCGTTTGCTAAGAATAACAATGGAAGATGAAAGAGTTGTATACAATAGGGTAAAAGTGCTTAAGCGTGCTGGAATTATAAAAGAAACCAACAACAATGTACTTAAAATTAATCCTTACCTGGAGCACCACTTGATTCAGGAATTGACAAAGACGGGGGTAATTTGAGTTGAAAGTTTTTCAATTGCAAACTAACCATAAAAAGCCTTGTATTGGCTAATTAAGAAGTTTGTATACAGTTTATTTGAAAAACCAACAATCATTATTATAAAATTACTGGTTACCTATAGACTAGGGCAAGTCGCCATATACTTGCTATCTAAGAGCTTGCTCCAGTCAAATACCAATTAAAATTTAGAGCTGTACGAAGTCTTATAATTAACTGATAATAAGTATTTTGTAAGATTAATGCGAGCAAAAATAAGGTCATTTTTAGTTTTAAAAGACGTTTTAATACGCTCATGTTTGCTCTTCGCTAGGGCGACCACAAGGGTAGCCCCTACGAATTCACCCCTTGATTTATATGTAAACACCTGTATATCAGAGGTTTTAAAACTTCGTACACGATTAATTAAAACTAACAAATGAAAGATATAAATTTTAACATTTCATATTATTCAGTGGCCTGGTTTATATTGCTGGGGGTAGGTATATTTCTGTTATTTCGTTTTATCAAGAAATTGGTCAATTATTGGGTACCGGAGCAAAAAAACCGACAACTAAAATTTGAGCGTTTATTGCCTGTAGTAGAGGGTATTGTGTGGTTTAGCTGGGTAATATGGGGCGTACAAGGCGTGTTTAACAACAAATTGGTGTACACCCTCATTATACTGGGTATTATGCTGGTCATTATTGTGGCTTTGTCATGGTTTGCCATTCGTGATTTTATAGCTGGAGTAGTACTTAAGCTCGAAGGAGCTTTTACTATAGGTGAACGCATCAAGGTACAAGCCCTGGAGGGTAGAGTAAAAGAGTTGGGGTATTTTGGGGTAAAACTAGAAAACTTTCGTGGGGAAATTATCAGTATACCTTATCATACTGTTTCGGGGGTAACCAGGGTACAACCCAAATCAAGCGAGGCAATTAAAAATCATTCTTTCCAGCTTGACCTCCCCAAGAGATATACTCCTACCGAAAGTATTGATAAGTTACGGGAACTTATTTTGAACACCCCCTGGGCTTCAGTGACTAAAAGGCCATATATTAAGTTAAGCAAGGAGAATGAGGTGGATTACACTTTTGAAATCATTATTTACAGTTTGCATCCACGTTATTTCCAAAAAACAGAAACCTATTTACAAAAGTGGAGTAAAAAGCTCGTATAAATAAGCTACACAGGGCAACACAACTTCAAATCTTATGTTTCGCTACTTACGGCTTCATCTATAGCTTTCATTATGACAGAATGCTCAATGGGTTTGGAAAAATAACGGTTAAAGCCTGCTGCCAAAAATGATTCCTTATCGCCACGCATGGCAAAACTAGTGACCGCAAATATGTTGGCGTTGGCATAGCCGGTAATTGCCCTGATTTCTTGTAGCAAGTGTACCCCATCCAGGTTTTCGTCGCCCAGGTTAATATCCATCAAAATCACGTCAAATGAGGCGTCCTTTACCAAATTTAATGCTTCATGTCCGTTTTTTGCCAGCACTGCTGTATATTTTTTTTCAATAAATTTTTGTAGAACAAAGGCATTGATTGCGTCATCCTCTATGATCAATACTTTTGGTTGATTTGTACTGGTGTTTCCCATATTAAATGTTCTTTATCAATCGTTGACCTCAAATATATTGACAGTTTTGAATGCCTGTAATGGTTTTTCGGTCAATTAATAATACTAAAATAAAAGTTGAATAACGAGGATTTGAAAATAAACTAATCTGAAAGGTAGGTTGTCGGTTTCCAATTAAAACGAAGTTATGCCCCGGTAATGTTGCTCAAATACCTATAAAAAAAGGCTTTAAGAAGCCTGTTTACTCAAGAAAAAAAAATTACTTGAATAACTCGCCCTCTTAAAACCCTTTATTGGTTACTTCTAAATTTGAGAAATTACGCCACAAACTCTCCGGCACGCTCCACTACTTTGTCGAGCCCGGTAGCGTCTTTGCCTCCAGCAGTTGCAAAGAAAGCTTGTCCACCACCACCACCTTTGATCTCACGCGCAAGTTCTTTGACAATTTTGCCCGCATTCAGTGACTTTTCTTTTACCAGGTTGTCAGAAATCATTACAGCAATTTGGGGTTTGCCCTTGATATCGGAAGCCAATACCATAAATAAGTTATCCTGGTTTTTACGTACGTCAAACGCCAGGTTTTTCAAGGCATCGGCAGAAGGTAAACTCACCTTTTGAGCAATAAAGTTGATGCCATTGGTTTGCTTTACAGCATCGAGCAAGCCTTGCTTGAGCGCCTGTACTTGTTGGTTTTCCAATACCTCTATTTGTTTGCTCAAGTCTGTTTTTTCTTTGATGAGGCTTTCTATAGCTTTAGGCAAATCTTTAGGGTTTTTCAACAAGTCTTTTACCTGATTTACCAAAGCCACCTGGTTTTGCACGTATTCTTCTGCCTTGGTAGCAGTTACTGCCTCTATGCGTCGCACCCCCGAAGCCACCGAAGTTTCAGTCATAATCTTGAAGAAACCAATCACCCCGGTACTTGGCACATGACAACCACCGCATAATTCACGCGAGTAGTTTTCGTCAAAAGTAATGACCCTTACTGTGTCGCCGTATTTTTCACCAAACAAGCCGGTAGCCCCCAAACTCTCGATGGCCTCTTTGTAAGGCACAGCACGCCTTTCGTCTAAGGCAATATTTTCACGAATTTTCTCATTGACAATGCGCTCTACTTCTGCTATTTCTTCATCGGTCATCTTAGCGTTGTGTGAAAAGTCAAAACGCAAAACAGCATCGTTTACCAACGAACCACGTTGTTCTACGTGCTGCCCCAATACCTGACGCAACGCTGAATGTACCAAGTGAGTTGCACTGTGGTTGTTTTCGGTCAAACGACGACGTTGTTCTTTTACTTGAGCAAATACCTCTACCTGAGCTAAATCAGCTACTTTGGTAAAATCATTCTTAGGGCTGTAATGAATAATCAAGTCATTCTCTTTCTTGGTATCAATCACAGGTATGGTTACCGTGCCTGCCTCTGCCCTAAACTCAAGAGAGCCAGTGTCGCCTACTTGCCCCCCACTTTCGGCATAAAATGGCGTGGTTTCCAATACAATTTCGTATTGTTTTTTCTTCTTTACTTCTATTTCGCGGTAACGCAATACTTTGGTAAAGCTAGAAGTTTCGTCGTAGCCAATAAACTCCGACTCGCCACTGTTGAGCACCACCCAATCTCCAGTAGATTTTTGGGCGTCTTTTTGAGAACGTTCTTTTTGTTTTTTTAATTCCTCTTTAAAGCCTTTTTCGTCTATACCCAAACCATTTTCGCTGGCTACCAGGTTGGTCAAATCAGATGGAAAACCATAACGATCAGACAAAGTAAACACATCGGTACCCGCAATTTCTTTTTGTTGCTGTCCTTTGGTTTTGGCAATTACTTCATCCAATAGTTTCAAACCGTTGGCAAGGGTACGCAAAAAACTTTTTTCTTCTTGTATAATGATATTGCTTACATGCGCTTGCTGTTGCTTTAGCTCTGGAAAAACCTCAGCGAATTGTTCGGCAAGCATAGGCACCAAAGTATGCAAAAATGGCTCATTAAACCCTAAGTAAGAGTAGCCATAACGTACTGCCCGGCGCAAAATACGACGGATCACATACCCTGCTCCATTGTTGCCAGGCAATTGCCCATCGGTAATGGCAAAAGAAATGGCGCGAATGTGGTCAGCAATTACCCTTAATGCAATGTCAGTTTTTTCTTCTTTGCCGTATTGGGTACCTGCCACTTTAGCCAAAGACTGAATCATTGGCTGAAACACGTCAGTGTCGTAGTTTGATTTTTTGCCCTGAATAGCCATTGCCAAGCGCTCAAAGCCCATTCCCGTGTCCACATGTTTGTCGGGCAGGTTTTGTAGCGATTTATTTGCCATACGGTTAAACTGGATAAATACCAGGTTCCAGATTTCAACCACTTGTGGGTCGTCTTGATTTACCAACCCTTTGCCCGGCGTTTTAGCTACCTTGCCAGCATCACGCAAGTCGATATGAATTTCAGAGCAAGGACCACAAGGACCAGTTTCGCCCATCTCCCAGAAGTTATCTTTCTTAGAGGCGTAAATGATGCGGTCTTCGTTGATGTAGTTTTTCCAAATATCAAAAGCCTCCTGATCGGGCTCTAAGTTATCTTCTTTGTCGCCTTCAAACACCGTTACATACAAACGATCTTTGGGCAACTCAAATACTCCGGTTAGCAGCTCCCACGCCCAGGCAATGGCTTCTTTTTTAAAGTAGTCGCCAAACGACCAGTTACCCAACATCTCGAACATAGTATGGTGGTAAGTATCGTGCCCTACCTCTTCAAGGTCGTTGTGCTTGCCCGATACCCTCAAACATTTTTGAGTATCTGCCACACGTCGGTTTTCGGCAGTTTTGGTGCCTAAAAAGAAGTCTTTGAACTGGTTCATACCAGCATTGGTAAACATCAAAGTTGGGTCGTTTTTTACTACTAAAGGAGCCGAATCAACAATTTGATGCTGCTTTTCTCTGAAAAAATCCAGAAACTTTTGTCTTATGGTTTTGGAGTCCATCCGAAGTATAACTTGAATTTAATATTTTAATATTATTTATATTCCTACACAATTGATATATTTGCAGGGTTTGACAATATAATCTTTGTCAAAATGGATTGTTTTTTGCAAGTTTTGATTCAATTACAAATTGTGAGATGCAAAGTTAAAAACAAATTTAGACTAACATCTTTTTATAAACAGAAAAAACTTTGCATTTTAAGTAAAACTATAAAAATAACCTACTTCATAGAACGTCATCTCTGACGAGGGTACTTCTTCAAATTGAAAATCCCGATTTTTTCGGGGAAATATGTTCATAGCTTTGGCTATGCAAATATTTTTTTCATCGTCCACCCAACAGATATTGTGTTCTATTGGAATACTTTATTTTTTCCATGTTACTAAGGTAATGGCTCTCAAAGCTTCTTAAACAGACAAATTTAGAAATAGAATGGCTAGAGTAAAATACTATTATGATACCGATACCTGCAAGTATGAGCGGGTAAAGGTAAAAACTACCGACATTATTTTAAACCTTTTGGGTTTTCTTACTTTCTCTGTATTAATTGCCATTGGCTTTACGGCTATTTATGGTCAGTATTACAAAAGCGACCAGGAAAAGGTACTACAAAGTGAAAACGAGAAACTCAAAGAGTTTTACGCCATCCTCAACAACCGCCTCGAACAAGTAGACAAAACGCTTACGTCGTTGCAAACCAGAGACAACAATGTATACCGCCTCATTTTTGAAGCCAACCCTATTCCTAATTCGGTGAGAATGGCTGGGGTAAAAAATGACAAGAGTTACGAAAAGATTTTAAAATCGGGGCTTGCCAAAGACAAAAAAGCCCTCATTTCCAACACTTTCAAACGGGTAAATCAACTCAAACGAAAGATGTATGTACAAACCAAGTCTTATGACGAAATAATAAAAATGGTCAAAGACAAATCTAAAATGTTATCACACCTGCCAGCGATTCAACCCATCTCCAACAAACAACTTACCCGTCTTACTTCTGGTTTTGGTACTCGTATGCACCCTTTGTATAAGGTGGCACACTTTCACCCTGGCATCGACTTTGCCGCTCCTTACAACACCCCTATTTATGCTACTGCCGATGGCATAGTAAAACGCTCTGAATATATGGGAGGCTACGGCAACACGGTAGACATAGACCACGGTTACAACTATGTAACCCGCTACGCACACATGGCCAGCTTTAAAGTAAGACCCGGCGAAAAGGTAAAACGTGGGCAATGCATAGGTTATGTGGGCAGTACAGGTTTTTCTACGGCGCCACATGTTCATTACGAAGTATTGAAAAATAACAAGCAAATAGATCCGGTGTATTTCTTCTTCAATGACTTGACTCCAGAAGAGTATGAAAAGATTTTAAAACTTGCCTCTATAAAAAATCAGTCTTTATCATAGGTTTTACACAAAGTTTTTAGAAATTCACGACGCGAAACTATTTTTTATTCTAATACTTAAGTAAGCGAGTTTTTCGCTTACTTTTTTTTGTAATTTATCGAAACTACTTTTCAGAAGCATCTTATGTCGAAAAATCAGATAAGATCAGTAAGTTTTTATACAGCCATAGCCATTGTAGTGGCCAATATGGTAGGTGCCGGAGTTTTTACCAGTATTGGTTTTCAAGCGGCTGGATTTAAATTTGCCACCGCAAAAGGAGCAGATTTTGCCCCTTACTTTCCTATATTAATGCTGTGGTTAGTGGGCGGTATTGTGGCTTTGTGTGGGGCACTAAGCTATGGCGAACTTGCCGCTATGTTTCCCCGTTCTGGCGGCGAATACAACTACTTATCTAAAATATATCATCCCTCCTTTGGTTTTTTATCTGGTTGGGTATCAGCCACAGTGGGGTTTTCGGCTCCGGTGGCACTTGCCTGTATGGCACTGGGTAAATACGTAGCAAGTGTTATCCCAGGGATCAATGGTACTGTAGTGGCCATTGGGGTACTTTTGGTCATTACAGCGGTTCATTCTTATGATGTTAAAACCGGGAGTTTGTTTCAACGGGTATCTACTGTAGTCAAAGTAGTTTTGATTGTAGGATTTATTTTTGGAGGTTTTTTCATTACCCCCTCCCCCGAAAAAATCAGTATTATCCCTAAAAAAGGTGACTGGACAATGATTTTTGGTTCTGCCTTTGCCATTAACCTTGCCTTTGTATCGTTTTCTTATTCTGGCTGGAACGCCTCGGCTTACTTGTCCAATGAAATTGTAAACCCCAAGCGAAACGTCCCCCGCTCGTTGCTTTTGGGTACCCTTGCAGTAACTGTAGCTTATATATTGCTTAACTATATATTCTTATACACTGTGCCCGTAGGCGAACTGGCTGCCAAGCAGATGGCAGACTTCAACACGCCACTAGAGGTAGGTTATTTGTCGGCAGATAAAATATTTGGTACTGCCATAGGCAAAACAATGGGTTTGATGATTGCTTTATTACTTATTTCTTCTATCAGCGCCATGATATTTGCCGGACCTAGAGTAACTCAGGTAATGGGCGAAGATTTGCCATTGTTGAAAAAACTAGCCGTAAGAAACAAAAAAGGCATTCCAGTATTGGCCATTTCATTGCAATCTACTATTTCGCTCATTCTGATTCTTACTGCTTCGTTTAACACGGTATTATTTTATATCGCCTTTGCACTCGATATTTTCACTTTTTCTACAGTATTGGGCATATTTATTATGCGTTCGCGTCGTAGTAAAATACGCGCCAGAATTAGTCAGATCAAAGCATTGCTTCAGGACAACAACTTAAGCAACGAAGACCAACGGGTATTAGAAGCAGAGCTTATTGAGAAACAAGGCATTGTAAAACCTACTTATAGCACTTGGGGCTACCCCATTACTCCTGCAATATTTTTGGCTGCTACTGGTTGGACAATGTACTACTTATTAACCCAAAGAACCCAGGGGTCGCTCATAGCACTGGCTACAGTGGTGTTGGGGCTTATCATTTATTTTATAGATAAGAGCAATCGTCAGAACAAGGACGAAGACAACCGCCCCGCTCGTATATTTGAATAAAACACTCAAACATTACTACATAAAACTACAAAAGCCATCCTGTTGGGGATGGCTTTTGTAGTTTTAAACTTTTAGTGACAATAAATAGTTGTAACTTATTTATTTATAATGAGTAACTTAATCGTGTTTATAATTTATGCAAAAGCTGCTCATTATACTAATATATCTATTTGATACTAAAAGCCAATACAGGTTGTTTGGCGTGGTTTACAATGTTTTCGGCAATACTACCAGAGAAAAAATGTCTCCATCCCTTCCGCTGATGAGTAGCAACCGCTATCATATCTGCCCCAAAATCTTCGGCAAAGTGTAAGATGCCCGATTCTTCATTGGCTTCAGAATAAGTATGAAAAGTATAGTTTTTAAGCTGGGCTTTTTCTACAAAGTTGTTTTTCAATGCCTCAATCTCGCGGGTAGTAGCAAATACCGAAGGAGTAATCACGTACAACAAGTGAATATGGGCGTCGAATACTTCTTGAAACGCCTGCAACTTGTTAATAGAAAGGAGTTGCTCTTCTTTTAGGCTGGTAGCAAACACAATGTTGTTGCCCTGAAACCCATCAGAGTGGCCACGCACGGTAAGTACTGGGCAAGTAGCAGTACGTACAATTTTTTCGGTGTTCGACCCAATCAATATCTCGTCTAAACCACTAGAACCTTGGGTTCCCATCACTACCAGGTCAATCTGCTCTTTCACCACAGTTTCGCTAATGCATTTGTAAATGTTGCCCAATACTACTTTGGTACGGCGGTCAGTATTTGCAAATTCAATATCACTTACCAATTTACGCATTCTACCTTCAGCATTCTCAATAAGGTATTGTACATATTTTTGCTCTATGTTTTCGTCATCGTTCTGACCAATGGTGGGTTGGAAAGACTTTGGAGGGTCAATTACAGTCATTAAAATAATTTCACAACCAGACTTATGCGCTATTTGGTTAGCTACTAATAAAGCGTTTTTTGCCTGCTCGGAGAAATCGGTTGGCACAAGTATTTTCTTCATGAGCTTTACTTATTTTGGTAATGTAATTTTTATTTACAAATAATTTCTATTGGTAAAGGTATTAAAAATATGAATACGTATGTATGATTTTTATCAGGTAAGTAACAAGAAGCCCTGAGTTATTGGCCACAATCAGGGCTAACCTACTTATAATGAATCAATTGAATTGACTGATTCATAGTGTTTTATTATGAATTATTGCTAAAAAAGTCAGGGTTTTAGAGCAATTGGCCTATGCCAAAGGTAAGCACAAAAATAAGGGTAGTGATCGCCATTTGTTTGAGATATGGATCTAACTGGGCAGCTTCTTTTTTTTGATATACAGCCTTGGCGTTGATAAATAAAAGGGGCAATATGATAAGAAATATAAGTTGGTAAGCACTTTGGTAGTACATCAACACATACGCCAGCGAGCATCCTATTCCAGTAATAAGCAAACCCCAATGATAAACCACAGCTTTTTGCCTGCCAATACGCACTGGAATAGATTTTTTACCGGCTTTTTTATCCGACTCAATGTCTCTTATATTGTTTACGTTTAACACGGCAGTAGCAAAAAGGCCACAACTGGTGGCAGGTAATAAAAGTTGCCAGTGAAACTGTTGGGCGTGTAAATAAAACGTACCTAACACAGCCACCCAACCAAAAAATATAATGACTGAGATATCGCCTAAACCCGCATAGCCATAAGGCTTTTTGCCTGCGGTATAGGTTACCGCAGCAATGATAGACAAAACCCCTAAACCCAAAAAAAAGAAAAAGGTCTGCATAGAATTAATGGCAACGTATAACAACCATACTCCACATACAAGAGATAAAACACCCAACACAACCATTGCCCTAAACATTGCTTGTCGCGATATTTTGCCCGATTGTACGGCTCTTTTGGGACCTTCACGGTCAATACTGTCTGCCCCATGAATACTATCTCCATAGTCGTTGGCAAGGTTAGAGAGTATTTGCAAAAAAATGGTGGTAAATGCTGCCAGCAAAAATATTTTAAGGCTAAAAAGCTGATAGGCTCCTGCCAAAAAACTCCCCATACCTATGCTTGCCAGTGCCAAAGGCAAGGTGCGCAGGCGAAATGCTGAAATCCAGTGCTTTATCATTTGGTATATAAAGTAAAAATGCCAATCAGATGGCTTCAAAAAGCAATCTGTTGGCATTGTCGTATTTTATGCTGTTTCTTCGTTGTCAAACGAGTTATTTGGCTTCAATTGCCCCCAACAATTCTTTGCCCATAGGATCAACCGAGGATGGGTAAAATTTTATCACTTTCCCTTTTTCGTCCACCAGGTATTTGCAAAAGTTCCAGTTGGGTGTTTTGCCCGACTCTTTTTGCAACCACTGATACAATGGGTGTTGGTCGCTGCCTTTTACAGATATTTTGGTAAACATTTGAAAAGAAACTCCATAGTTTTTTTGGCAAAATTTAGCAATCTGCTCATTGCTACCGGGTTCCTGTGCACCAAAATTGTTTGCGGGAAAGCCCAAAACTACCAGCTTGTCGCCGTGTTTTTCGTGAAGTTCTTGTAAGGATTTGTATTGTGGAGTGAAGCCGCATTCGGATGCGACATTTACAATAAGTATTTTTTTGCCTTTGTATTTAGAGAAGTTTATGGATGTTTTACCATCCAGGGTTTTTATTTTGAAGTTGTAAAACGAGCTTCCAATGTTAGCTTCTGTCATACTTCCTTGAATTATTGGTTGTTTTTCCTTTGTATTATTACTAGCCTTTGTTTTTTTCATTGCTTGTTTATCATCGTAAGAACTAAAAGTAAACCACGACAATATCAACAATGCAGTAGCAGTAAGTAATCTCATTTTAAATCAGCTTTTGTTAAACAAAACAGCGTATTTATTGTAGCACAACCTTAAGTTAATTGAAGTGCTACCTCAATATTTCGTATTTCAAACATAGATATTATATATCTAAAAAGCAATAATACCCGATACAAATGCACTACAACAAATGCTTATAGAGAGAAGATTTGTCACACTAAATATACTGTTTACACCTAAAAAAAAGCCTAATACCAAACATTTACTTAGTATATATCATTTTTTCAGAACAATAAATTTACTCTCCTTTTCAATTAAAGTTGGTATACTATCTCACGTTATATAGCAAGCATTTGTTTTGTCAAGTGTAACTTTATAACATTTTATACAAAAGGAACCGCACCTGATTCCCCTTCTACGAGAGTAATTTTGCCTGTAAGTGTTCACTTATAATTAAAGACAACTACTAGATAAATACCTGGTTTCAGTCCATAAGAAATAAAAAAAGCCTGTCCAACTTTTACATTGAACAGGCTTCGTATACCTTGCTATCGCAAAACAAGTCACAGGCTTGTCTTTATTTTATGCTTTCGGGTCTACTTTGGAAGACTTAAAAAAAACTGGTTAATCCAAATATGGTATTTCTATTCTTTTTTTATCAACTAAAGAATCTAGACGATCACCAAGATTAAAGTCAGTAGCTTTATATTGAAACATAATACGATTAAGAGTTGGTTTATCTCTGTGATGAACCAGTAAATATTTCCCACCTGATATGGTAATATCATCTGAATTAATAACTCCTGCTTTGCTTTTATAGATTTTCCCACCCACCTTGATTAGACTTCTTGCGAAAATATTAATATTGGTTAAAAAGTTATCTTTGTAGCATGAAAGCTTCAAAATATGCTGTTT
>NZ_CANLRP010000090.1 GCF_947493425.1 uncultured Microscilla sp.
GCCGCGTTTTTTGACCTCGCCTGACCAAAAAATATTTCCTTAAACTATAGAACTTTATTTTTACACCATTCCTAAGACAAGTTCATAGACGAAAATGCACAATCCAAAACGAATGAAAATACTTCCAATCACCCTGTTTTGCCTGTTGGTAAACTTTACGGCTATAGCCCAAAGCAATTTTATGATCAACCAGGGGCATACCGACGACCTGATTGCAGCTGATGTGTCGGCAAGCGGCGAGTGGTTTGTAACAGCGTCTAAGGACCAAACCGTAAAGCTTTGGAATTACCCTCAAAAAAAACTTCATCGAGTGTTTGCCTTATTTGGTGTTACACTTATCAAGTCGATAGCCATCAGTTCAAAAGGTCAATACATTGCGGCCAGCTTTGGCAATAATACAGTGAAGGTATGGGAACGAAAAACGGGCAAACTGTTATTCAAACTCAACCATAAATCGGCTACCATAAATCATATTGACTTTAGTGCCGATGAGCAAACACTTGCCGGAGGCTTGTCTACAGGTGGTATAGCAAGGTGGCACCTGCAAAACGGGCAACAGCAACCTTTGCTAAGAGGGCACTCGCGGGGGGTAATCAAGCTGATGTATAACAAAGAGGGAAGCAAGCTCATAAGTGTAGACAATCAAGGCAGTATTTTTATCTGGAATCTGCGCCTCAACAAGGTAGAGCAAAAATTAAATGTAGGCAAAGAAGCCATCTCTAATATAGCCTTAAGTGCCGATGGCAGCACCTTGGTAGCCTTGCGTAGCAAGTGGATAGCCAAACAAGGCATTGATATATGGAACCTCAAAACCGGGCGCCTGGTGGCAAGCCAACCTTTAGGCAGGCAAAGCTTTACGAATGCCCTGGCGGTTGATCCAAAAAACAATACCATTGCCATAGCCAACGAAAGAGGTAAAATATTGCTTTGGCAACTTCAAAATAACCAAATCACTCAAGGCAATACTTATGATATAAAATACGCTGCCACAACACTGTTGTATGTGCCTCGTCAATCTGCACTGGTGGTGGGCATGCGGTGGGGTTTGCTCAATATCATCGACTCAAATAGTGGCAAGTCGTTGTTTAAGCGAGGAACGAGCCGCAGTAAGATGAAGCAGGTGGCTTTTGCCAAGGGCAAAGTATTGATCAACCGGGAGGGGCAACCTGCTTTGGTATGGAACGGTAAAAAGTTTATTGCTTTGGAAAAATCAACCGACTGTACTGTATTTATGAGCCGCGATGCCAACACTTCGGTGGGAGGGGGCTATGCGCAACGCTATGTGGCTTGGGACAATGTGACGGGGGCAATACAAAAGAAAAACAAGGGGCGTTCTTATCGGGGACATAAAAAAATAAGTGTATCGCCTAAAGGAACTTATTATGCCATGTCGAGAAACAGTCGCCGGGTACACATATACAAAATAGCTGACATTGACGCCAGAGAACCCTTTCGGGTGATAAATGGCAAGAAGGCAGGAAAGTTTTTTACTTTTAGCCCCAACGAAAACCACATAGCATTGAGTGGAGGCAGTCCTGCGATAGAAATATGGGACATCGATCGCAATCAACGCATTCAGGAACTCAGAGGGCATTATTGGGGCACTACCCAAACAGCTTACGACAAAACAGGAAAGTACTTGTTAAGTGGCGATAAAAATTCTGGAGTGATGGTGTGGAACCTTGCCACGGGCAAATACTTAAAAGCACTCAAAGGACACCAAAGTGGCATTACCCACCTTTCGTTTAGCAAAAACGACCGCTACATTCTTTCGGGCGACGAAGGAGGTGAACTGAGGTTTTGGGATGGGCAGACCTATAAATTTATCAAAACTTTTAATGGACATCAGTCGGCCATTGTAGCGGCTGACTTTACCGATGATGACTCCAAGGTTATAAGTGCCGACAAAAATGGGGAGGTGATTATCTGGGATGTAGAAACAGGGTTGAAACTGTTGAGTTTGTGGACGCTCAACAAGGGAAAAGACTATGTGGTGTTTACACCAGATGGCAGGTTCGATGGCACCCCACAGGGACTCAAAGACTGTTATAGGGTAAGCAACGACTCGGTGTTTAGGGTGGAGCCTAACCACTCCAAACACGAAAAAGGATTGTTGGAAACTACGCTGAAGAGCAAGTCTTCGGAAAATGTAGTGAATACCCAAAGTTTTGCTTACTACAACATTGTATTGACAAACCCTGACGAGCCCAACGCAAAGGTAGCACGCGAAACTACCATCAAACACAACCAGGAAAGTCTGGTACTCAAAGGACGTTTGCAAAACATTGACAACCAACAGGTAATAAAAATAAAAGTAGACGGGCGTCGGGCTACTTTTAATCGGAGCGACCTTACTTTTGCATCGCGTAGGATTTCGTTTTTAGAGTCACCCACCAAGGCGGTGCCGATAGAAGTGTTTACCAAAGACGGCAACGTTACTTCAAGGCTTTTGCGTATCTCTGCTACTTTGAATAACCTAAGCCAAAAGCCTGCCCTGGTAGTAACCCAGGGGCACCGCCTGGAGATTGTATCGATTGATTTTCATCCTGGAGGTAAATACTACGCTACGGCAAGCAAAGATTTGTCAGTAAAAATATGGGACCGCTCATTAGGGCAAGAGTTTCGTACCCTGCATGGGCACCGCGAATTAATCACAAAAGTTGTTTTTAGCCCCAATGGTCAATACCTGGCGAGCATGGATCGCAACGAAGTGATCTTGTGGAAGCACCCCACCGGGCAAATCATACGAAGAATAAAAACCCATGAAGGCAATATCTTATTTACTTCCGACAGCAAACGCTTGTTAGTTCAGGCGGTTACTCCAGCATCGGGTTTTTCGGGCAACCTGGTAGCAGTCAATACCCGCAGTGGCGAACGAGTCAAAGAGTACCATTCCCTTGACCTGGGCAATACATCATCATTGCACCCTAACAACGAGTGGTTGTTTAGCAAAGGTAAACGCCTTCATTTGCCCACAGAAAAAGACCATGGTTATTTTGAAAACGAAGGCACCAAAATGTATGTCTGGACGATGTCATCGGTGAGCGCTACCCACTTTGCCGCTTACAATGTGCAAAAACAAGCCATCCAAATTTGGGCATTAAACGATCCTGCCAAAGTAGCAACCGAGATTCCTTTTCCGATGAGCAAAGGCATTGGCAAGCTGCGCATGACCTACGATGGCAAAAAACTGGTGGTAGGTACTTTTTATTATCAATTGTTGGTGTATGAGGTGCCTTCGGGCAAATTGATCAGGGAGATTAAACTAAAAAAAGGCGTAATTTCTCAAGATTTAAAGTTTAGTGTAAAAAGGTCTACCAGAGAGTTGGGGGTTTTGCGCGACTTTAGCATTAGCCGTGACAACCGTTTGTTGGGAGTAAACGCGCACTTGGTTACTGCCGGCCAAGAAGGCGACAATGTGTCGGCGTACACTACACTGGGGGTACGGTTTATTACCCTTAACAAAGGCAAAGAGTTGGGAGTTTTTGGGGGAGTACACGAGGGTATCCATAATTTTTCGGTCACCGCCAACGAAAAGTACATGGCTTCTTCTCACTTTGGGCAGTCGCCAGGCATTCGTTTGTGGAACCTGCGCAAGGGGCAAGTAGATGGTTTTATGCCTGTAGAAGGAGTAGCGTTTAGCAACGCCCAACATGCGGTAGCTTTTGATAGAATGAACAAAACGATTAAGCTGTATACCCTGCCCCAGCTCAATGAGGTATTCAGCATGGATATGAACGACCCGGTGCAAAGGGTTTACCTCAGCCCCGACAGCAAAGTATTGGTGTATGAAACCATGCAGAAGGTAGGCACCACCAATCAGTTTGAAGCCTGGTTGCACCTGTTTGACCTGAGCGATTTGAAAGCCCCCAAATTGTTACGAAAAATAAAGACCAGAGCAGGCGGACAACACTTCATAGACTGGGTAAGCATCAGCCCTGATAACAAATACCTGGTGACCAGGGGCAGTGAGCCCAAAGGCAACGAAACCATATTTGTGGCAGCTTGCCTTGAGATAGCCACTGGTCAATGGTTGATGAAGTATGAAATGGACTATTTCCACGATCGGGTACTGGATTTTGTGCCCAACAAACCCCAGGTATTGTTGTCAAGGGTGATAGAGGAAAGTGGTACTTTCAAGAGCCAACTGGTAGCGTTGGACTATACCACGGGCAAGGAGGTGCAAAAATTTATGACTGATTATGAAATTATTTTTTCTGCCCGCTTTAGCCCCGATGGGCAATACCTGGTAACAGGCAGTGGGGGGTATTGGTTGCCTCAGAATATTTTCTTTGATGTGGCTATATGGGACTGGAGCACCAAAAACCTGAACTGTGTAATGACTGGACACACCAACAATGTAACCCAGGTATGGTTTGGCGAGCAAGGAAAAAAGGTATACAGTGCCGATGATAATAGTATCATCAAAGTTTGGGACATTGACAAGTGCAAGCTTGCCGGGTCGTTTTTGGGGCTCAACAAAGACGATTATATTATTCTGAACGCCAATAATTATTATAAAACCTCTAAAGGCAGCATCAAGGGCATTGGGTTTCGTTACAAAGGGCAACTCAGGGCTTTTGGGCAGTTCGACTTACGCTTTAACCGCCCCGATTTGGTGATGAGGGACTTGGGAGCGTCTAAAATTGTGCAGCGTATTTATTATAAGGCGTGGAAGAAGCGCCTGCGCCGCGCCGGAATGACCGAGGCAATGATGGCTGGCGATATGAACCTGCCCGAAGTGATGATTCCGGGAAAGTTTGACTTGCCTACGGCTACTTCGGCGCCTGTTGTTAAGGTAGAAGTAAAAGCTATAGACCATCATGAACCCCTCAAAAATATTCAGGTATATGTAAACGATGTACCATTGTACGGTAAAAGTGGCATTTCTGCCAGAGGAAAGCGTGAAATTACTCAAAAACTGAAAATAAGGCTCAACCGGGGGATGAATAAAGTAGCAGTGTCGGCAATGAATGAAAGCGGGTTGGAGAGCGCCAAAGAAACCTTCAATATTTTGTATCAGGCACCCCCCACCAAAACCAAGCCCTGGCTGTATGTGTTGGCTATAGGAGTGTCGGAATACCAAGACTCAGAGCGCAACCTGAAGTTTGCCGAAAAAGATGCCAACAACTTGATAGAGTCGCTCAGGAGCGCAGGCAATTACGACAGTGTAGTTGTAAGAAAAGTGCTCAATGCACAAGCCACCAAAGCCAATATTATCAAGGCAAGCAAGGTGTTTGGAAAAAGCACTGTAGACGATCAAATTCTTATTTATGTGTCGTGTCACGGTTTGCTCGACGATCAAATGGACTATTACCTGGCTACCTATGATGTAGATTTTAAAAATCCGGCAAAACGGGGGTTGCCCTACGAGGCTATAGAGCGTATGCTGGACAAGGTACCCGCCCGTAAGCGTTTGATTATGATTGATGCTTGTCATTCGGGCGAATTGGACAAGGCAGAGGTAGAAGTAACTGCCAACCCTACCTCTGAGCCTCAAAAAAAACACAAAGTGAGCATTACCTTTAAGGGAGGCCGCAAGTTTATCAAACCCAAGGCTGGACTTAATAACTCGTTTGATTATATGAAAGCCTTGTTCAACGATGTATCCAACCGTTCGGGAGCCACCATCATATCGGCAGCAGCAGGGTATGAGTTTGCCCTGGAATCTAAAGAATGGAACAATGGTGTGTTTACCTATTCGGTCATGAAAGGGTTGGATTTTTCGGAAGGCAATACCGAAAACGCCGATTTTGATAAAGATGGCAAGGTGACCGTATCGGAGCTCAAAGAGTTTGTGATTATTAAAGTAACCGAACTTACCAATGGCAAACAAGTGCCTACTACCCGCCGCGAAAACCAAAGTTTGGATGTGGTATTGTATGCCCCTAAGCCTAAGGAGTAGCAGGGGACAATCATCCCCAAAAAGTATTGCTTACTTCATAAGGTGAGGGGTGTTTTATGGGCTTACTTATTCAACCTTACATATTTGTGCGCTATAAACACTTTACAATAAAAAAATAATTACCTTGTATACCTACACCAAACTTTCGCAAAAATGAAAATATTAATCATTGGCGGCCACGGTACCCTGGGCAAGGTAGTGACTGATTATTTTGCTCAAAAACACGAGGTATTGGTTGCAGGGCGTAGCAAAGGCGACCTCACCATAGACATTGCCGATAACACATCAATCGAAGCTGGATTTGCCAAGGCAGGCAAACTAGATGCGGTGATATGTATTGCCGGAGAAGCTAAATGGGCACACTTTGACGAATTGTCTGAACAGGACTACCACATAGGCATCAATAGCAAGCTTATGGGGCAAGTCAATGTGACCCGTATTGCCCGGAACTATCTCAACCCGCAAGGTTCAGTTACGCTCACCACTGGCATACTTGCCGACGATCCTGTACCTTTTACCACCAGTGCTGCTATGGTTAATGGAGCCATTCATAGTTTTGTACAAGCAGTAGTACTTGATTTACAAAACGGTTTCAGAGTAAATGTAGTGTCGCCGGGCTTGGTAGAAGCCGCTGCCGACAAATACCGTGACTATTTTCCGGGGCATATCCCTGTTACTATGCAACAAATGCTCAGTGGCTATATTCGCAGCGTTGAGGGCAAAGGCAATGGCGAGGTGATCAGAATATATTAAAGAGAAGGTAGGGGGCATAGAAAGCCGGGTTGTCTTGTAAGCATCTAAATGATTGATGAAAATAAAAAGCTAAAGTAACAAACAAAACTCCTGGCTTTAAACTTTCGTTATGTATGCAGGTTTTCACCAGTTTAGATTTTATATTTGATTTTTAACTTTATACTTTCCCTTTAGTGATGGCATTACGATCTGATGGTATGAATTCAAGACAAGTTTTACCAATTTAAAAATAAGTGAAAACACGAAAACCGCCTGCTTTGTTTCTCTGAGACAGTTTATTTTTTGTGTTTTACTAAAGTACTAAGGAATGGTGAGAAATTAAATTACCATTCTTGAGGTAGAGGTTTTGTTTTGAGACGAGGCTATTTTTTACGCCCATAGCAGCGCTACGGGCAATAAAAATAACGAAGTATCAAGGCGAAAAATCACCCCTCAGAGTGTAAATTTATTTTTGAACAATTCCTAAGCATCGTCTGCCTGAAATATATTTATTATGAAGACATTTAAACGAATATTAAATAGTTGCCTGGTATTGTTTCTTTGGGCAACAATTCAGCCTTTGAGTGCCCAAACCAAACCCGAACGCTGTGGTACCATGCCTATGTATGAGCAACACCTAAAGCAGCGATGGCGTAAACAAGGGTTGCAAAGTTTTGAAAACTGGATGGCACACCAACTCAGTCAAAGAAGTACCCAACGCACCCAGTCTACTGTGTATACCATTCCGGTCATTGTACACATTGTACACGATGGCGACGAGGTGGGTTTTAATAACAATATTCCGGCCGACCAAGTGTTGTCGCAAATGATTGTACTCAATCAGGACTTTCGCCGCACCAACCCCGATAAAACCGGTACCCCTACTGTGTTTGCCGATGTAGCCGCCGATACTGAGATTCAGTTTGAGTTGGCAGTGCTTGATACCAATGGTAAAAAACTCGAAGAACCAGGCATTCATCGTTACGAAGATAAATCACGAACGAGTTGGTCGATGAACGACATAGAACAGGTTTTAAAACCTGCCACCAGTTGGGATCCTTCCAAATACTTAAACATTTGGGTAGTGAAGTTTTCTAGTAGTGGTACACTGGGTTACGCCCAATTTCCTGAACAGTCGACGCTTGCTGGAATCACGGTTGACCCCACCACCGACAAACCCGAAACAGATGGAGTAGCCATTAATACCCGTTTTTTTGGCTCTAACTATACCAGTGCGGGTTCGTCTTTTGACCTTGCAGGCACTTTTGACCGGGGGCGTACCGTGACCCACGAGGTAGGGCACTGGTTGGGGCTTCGTCATATTTGGGGAGACGGTGATTGTTCGGCTGATGATTTTTGTGCTGATACACCCAATTCGGGTAAAGACAACGATGGTTTAAACGATTGTTCTGAGGTGGTAAACTCTTGTACTGATGACAGTTTTGACGATATGTATCAAAACTATATGGATTATACGGGCGACAAGTGTATGAACTTGTTTACCAAAGACCAAAAAGCGCGTATGCGTACTGTACTCGAAAACTCACCCCGACGCAAAGAGGTAGCCCAAAATGCCCGTTTTGTACTGAGCACAGATCAGTCTCAAGTATTGGCAAACAGCAGTCAGTTATTTCCCAATCCAGTCAATGGCAATGCCCAACTGAGTCTGCAAAATACCCTCACAGGCGAGGTAGATATTATAGTAACCGACCTGAGCGGCAAGGTATTGCAAAAGGTAGTGAGCCAGAAAAATGGACAAAAATGGACTTATCAAATTGCCTCACAAACACTCCCTAAAGGGGTATACATTGTAACGCTTAGAATGAAAGATGGTAGCTTTAGCAAGCGTTTGGTAAAACAGTAATTAAACCAATTTGTACAATGCTTTTAGATAAGGGCTCAAAGGTGTTTTTCACTTTTGAGCCTTTGTATGTTGCAGCAATTAGGTGGGAGTAGTCGATAGTCCAATGTTGTTTCCCTAAGGATTGAGCATTTAAACAAACAGACGCGTGAGCCATCTGCGACAGGCTAAAGCTAATGGCTAAGTCAAAAAAATAAACCAGAAAAAACTACATTGAATAACAACCAACTAAAAATAAAGTAAATGGAAGAAATACCACGCATTATAGGAGCTTATGGTAATATAGACGCCGATACATTGATGATTTGTACGGCTGGCATTCACGGGAACGAACCTTTGGGGATAGAAGCTTTACGCAAGGTGTTTCATATACTAGAGCGCGACCAGCCCAATTTTAAGGGGCGTTTTGTGGGCATTGCCGGAAACAGACGGGCGCTTGCGGCAAATCAGCGGTACCTAAGCGAAGACCTGAACCGTATCTGGACGCCTGATAAGCTGGAAAACGCAAAAAACAATCGTTGTCAAACCCCCGATTGTGAAGAGCTCAGGGAAATATGTAAGGTGTTTGACCAAATAGATTTTACGCAGTATCGTCAAAAAATTTACCTTGATTTGCATACTACATCGGGCGAGAACGGAACTTTTATTGTAGCCACCAACCTGGCTCAGTCACATTACCTGACCCAACGCCTGGAGGCACCTGTAATCATAGGGTTGGAAGAGAAGCTTACAGGCACTTCTTTGCGTTATATGCACGGTCAGGGCTTTACTTCTTTTGCCTTTGAGGGAGGGCAACACCAAAACCAACAATCAATAGATAACCTGGTGTGGTCTATTTGGTATACCTTTTTGGGGGCGGGTTGCATTGCCGAAGACATTATTCCTGAGGAGGTAGCACAGTATACCCACTTACAAGAGTTTACCGAAAATCTACCCAACCTAATGGAGCTGGAGTATTTGCATTCTATCAAGCCCGAAGATAAATTTAAAATGTTGCCAGGCTTCAAAAATTTTTCTAGGGTAACCAAGGGGCAATTGCTTGCCCGTGACTGTCGGGGAGAGGTAAAATCGCCCGGCGATGGCTACTTGCTCATGCCGCTTTATCAACCAGTGGGTAACGACGGCTTTTTTTTGGTGAAGGGTGCCCAGGCTATGATTGATAGCTGAGTGTAGGTGGATATAACTTAGAGCTTGTTTAAAGCGGTCGTTTATAGGAGATTTTATGATGAGTTTTCAGATTAGATGCGTCAAATTTTGAAGAACCGATGGCTAGAGCTATGCTCTGCCGAGTTTCTAAATCCTCCGAGGACAAGCTCGGAGTTGTAAACCGAACTCGTTTCGGGGCTCTGCCAACGGCTAAATTTGACAATATATAATCAGGAAAGGCACGTAAAAGCTTACAGTCCTCCGAGAACAAGCTCGGAGCTGCGAGCCGAACTTGATTCGGGGACTTAATTAATGATTTTTAAACAAGCTCTTAGACCAATTTGCCAATTTATGAAGTGTCACTGGGGTGTATGAAAAAAAGCCTTGGTGACATTTTTTTTTATGCAAGTGTCATACAAAAACTTCTTTTGAACGATCAACAACTCTGGCTTTCTTTTGTACGTATGTTGTATTATTTTTTTGATGATAAATTTGTTAAAATAATGAGTACATACACAGGTAGTAGTACTTTATTTGGTAAGTGCCCATAAAACCGGAAATAGTTATTGATGGCATATATTGAGCAAGTTATTTATTAAGCTAATATTAAGAACAAAAGATGAAAAAAATACCAGTTTTATTGATTGCCTTGTTTGTGTGCATAGGCATTACTTCGTGTAAAAAAGATGCGGATGAAGCCACGCCTACTACTACCAACACAGGTGGAGGGGGGGCTGATACAACAAGCACTGGGAATGAACTACCCGATGCCTTTAAGTTATTTGTAAATAGCACAGAAGCCAAAGTTGACGGTGATTTTGTGGTGATTACTGCCAAAGGAGTGCCCGACCATAAGAGCCCTTATTGGGCTAGAAATAATGCATTGTATGAGGCATACAATGGCTCTAATGTAAATTTTAAGCAAAACCCTAATGTAATTGCTGAACAAAACTTTACTTTTAGGATTCCACTAAACCCAACCGAAGCAGCTACCAAGGCGGCAACCCCTTTTGGAGCCATAGGAGTAACAGTGAACGGAGTAGCTATATTTAACCAATATGCGGCTCCTGGCGATGACTTATCGGCGGAGATCAACACTTTTGATCAACACAATGGACACCCTACGAGTACTGGCACGTATCATTACCACATAGAACCTACCTACCTGACTGCCAACAACAAAGAAGGCTTAGTAGGCTTTTTGTTGGATGGTTTTCCGGTGTATGGGCCACAAGAAAATGGAAAAACTATAGTAAACAGCGACCTGGATATTTACCATGGGCATAAAACTGCTACCAAAGAGTACCCCAATGGCATATACCATTACCACATTACCGACAATGACCCTTACATCAATGGTCAAGGCTTTTTTGGGACAGCAGGCACTGTGACTCAATAAAATAAAGACAATCCATGTCAAAAGTATATATAGTATGTATGATAGTAATTATCTGGAGTTGCCAAGTGCGCAACTCCGTTACTATTCCTGAGGTAAGCGTTGCTTCGACCCATAAGGCATTGAAGCGACAAGGAGGCAAATGGCTTTATCAAAACAAGCCTTTTTCGGGAACTTTGGTAGAACACTACACTACGGGCAAGGTAAAAAGCAAAAGTACTTATTACCAAGGCGAAAAGCATGGGGTGTCTAAAGGATGGTATGCAGGAGGACAACGTTGG
Organism: uncultured Microscilla sp.; assembly: GCF_947493425.1. Lineage (GTDB taxonomy): Bacteria > Bacteroidota > Bacteroidia > Cytophagales > Microscillaceae > Microscilla. The sequence continues at coordinate 11,322 of NZ_CANLRP010000090.1, forward strand.
TTTGAAAGGGGATATGCAAAAGGCAGAAAACACGGAAAACAACAAATATGGTGGCAAAACGGACAGCTTAAACTGACCGCCAATGCCTATAATGATATGTATGAAGGAAGCGTAAAGCAATGGTATTTTAATGGCAGGCTTTACCGCGATTTTAACTATAAAAAAGGCAAAGAAGAAGGACACCAGCGGATGTGGAAAACAGATGGACGCATCAGGGCAAATTATGTAGTGAAAGATGGTCGCCAGTATGGGCTTACCGGAGTAAAAAATTGTAAATCGGTCGCTAGTAAATAGTTGAAACAAGTTAGACAAAAATATGCACACTTTTAAAACATTCTTTGGGCTTACTTTGGCAGCAGCCTGGCTGGTTTGCCTCAACGGGTGCCAACCCCGGCAAAGTAAAAATACAGAGGAGAAACCATTGCCTTTTTACAACAAAAGCGATTTTACGCCTGAGTGGATTAAAAAGGAGGAACCAAAATATCAGAAAATTCACACCATCGCCCCCTTTCGTTTTACCAATCAAGACAGTGAAGCGGTAACCAACGAAACCCTCAGGGGCAAAATTTATGTAGCCAATTTCTTTTTTACTACTTGTGGCAGTGTATGCCCTCGAATGACCGAAAACCTGCGCATGATACAAGAGGCGTTTGATGCCAGCGATGATGTAAGACTGGTATCGCATACAGTAATGCCTTGGGTAGATTCTTTGCCACGTTTACGCAGGTTTGTAAAACGTAAAAATATAGATACTAAAATGTGGCACCTGGTAACGGGTAAAAAAGAGGAGATTTATACGCTGGCGCGTCAATCTTATTTTGCCGAAGAAAAACCAGGGTTTGCTAAAGATGCCAACGAGTTTTTGCACACCGAACACGTGATATTGGTAGATAAAAAAGGGAGAATAAGGGGGGTATACAACGGAATGGTACAATTGGAAGTAAAACGTTTGGTGCAAGATATTAAAACCTTGAGGAATGTAGGGTAGCTTTTGCCCCGAAAGATTTTTTTAAAAATGCTTTTCTGCCGTTTGGTTATTTCAGTAGCTAAACTATGATGATGTGGAGGTTGCCTTTATTGGGCAACCTTTTTTTTGTTTAATGCTGTTGGTGAAGTCGAGGTAGGTAAACGCTTTGCTATATGTTAACTGTTTTGTAATGAGTGTTTTAAGTCTGTTTGTAACTTATGGCTAATTGCCCCGATATGCATCGGTATTCAAGACTTGCTACAGCTTATACCACAACAAAACACCTATAACTGTGTGCTTAGTATCAAATATTTTTTAAATTTGGATAGCATCGGTTTGAGAGGGTGTTTAAAAGTGGTAACCTGGCTTAATAACCTGATTTGTCGCGTTGACTTGAGTGATTTTAATTAAGGCTGTGCTTCAAATTAAATTTGGAGTTTGAGCCAGGCAAAAATTCACTTTAAGGGAGCATACAAAAAATAAGCTACCCATTTCTGGCGATTTTTTTGTCCAAATACTTCGTTGCATTTAGCCTTTGGCAGAGCTCGGCACAGCCAGCTGTAGCCTCGGTTTTCGGCCGTAGCGCTGCTATGCCCTTAAAATGCGCCTAGTCTTTGAGCAAAACCATTCACCAAAACTTGGGAGACTATTTATTGCAAACTCCCTAAACATACTCTGATGGTGAAAACCACAAGCAAATTTTTTTCAGCAAACTTTAATGTATAATGAAGAAAGCAACCTTATTCTTATTTCTATGCCTGTTGATGACGACGCAGGGAGTGTACGCCCAACAATGTGCCCGATTGGACAGTCTTCGCCGTATCATAAGATTATCAAAAGACATCAAAGTGCATATAGATGCCCTTAATATGCTATCGGCAGAATATGCCAAAGAAAGCCCCGATGGAGCTGCCCTGGTGTTTGCCCGCAAAGCCCTCAACCTTGCCAAAAAATACAAACACGAAAAAGGAAGAGCCGATGCGTTGGTCAATATTGGGCTGATTGACTACAAAGAACTGACCGAATATAAAAAAGCCATCAAGCATTTTAAAGAAGCACTGGCCATTTATACCAAGTTGGGCGACAAAAGCAAGGTTGCCGAAACCCAGGAGGTCATTGGTAAGTTTTATTTTGACTTGTTTTATTTGCGGAGCGATCAGGGCAACTACCGAAACGCCCTGGAGTATTACCAAAAAGCATTGGCTTTACGCAAAGAACTGGGACACAAAAAGCAGATGGCAAAAATATATGAGGTAATCAGTGAGCTATATGGACACCTCAACGAAAGCCAAAAAGCTATAGACGCCCTGATAGAGGCCGAAAAGCTACTGGAAGATTTGGGCGAAAGTAAAACCAATAGCACCCGCCTTATTTCTAAATACAAAGCCAAGTATGAACAAATTCAGGCACTGGAAAAACGCAACCAATACTACCTGATGGGAGGCATTGCGTTGCTGGCAGTGTTGGCTTTGGTGTTGTTATTTACGGCGATGCGTCGCAAGAAAGTGGCACAGCAAATGAAACAGCAAAAAGATACGGTAGTGCAGCAAAAAAAGGAACTGGAAGAGCAGGCAAGCACTATTGCCAAGCAAAAAAGTATTGTAGAAAACGCCAAAGAAGAAATAGAGTCGTTTAGTTTGGTGCCTTCTTATGTGTTTGACGAAATAAGAGAGCAAGGGTATTATGAACCACGCCAATACGACAAAGTATCGGTGTTGTTTGCCGACCTCGAAGATTTTACCAATGTGTCGCAGGGAATGGGGTCTGATAAGTTGGTAGAAGAATTGAACGTTACTTTCAATAAGTTTGATGAAATATCAGAGAAGTACAACCTCATCAAGATCAAAACCATTGGTGACTCTTATATGGCAGCGGGTGGCATACCAGAGAAAAACCACCGTAATCCGGTAGATGCTATATTAGCTGCCCTGGAGATGACACGTTTTATAGACGCTAAACGCACTGAAAAGGACGCTAAGGGAGAACCTTACTGGAAAGTAAGAATAGGCATCAACACAGGGTATGTAACCGCAGGAGTAGTGGGGCAAAAACGCTTTGCTTATGATGTATGGGGCGAAACTGTAAATACGGCAAAGCTGATAGAGATCAAGAGCGAGTCGGGGCAGGTAGCGGTGTCACGCAATACTTATGACTTGATCAAAGACTTGTTTGATGTAAGAGGCGGGGGAGAAGTAGAAATGAAACACAAAGAAGCCGTGGAGCGATATGTCATTACTGGCATAAAAGCCGAGTTGTCAGAAAACAACGAAGGTATTGTACCCAACGAAGTATTTAAAGGCAAAGTAGGCGATATGGACCTTGGCTGATATAAGGTAGCAAGCTTCAAGCGACAAGTCGCAAGCCCTGAGAAGCATTTACAAAGCCCTGTTCGTTTATTCGGACAGGGCTTTTTTTAGTATGTTTTTGTGATATTTTCCTGTGTTGACAATTGATTTTACTTAGGTTTATATGGTGTAAAAAAAATAAAACAATTGACCTATATTATTAGTTTTTTCTTGTTTTTTGTGAATATATTTTATTTTTATTACATTTGAAGAAATTGATAAAAGTATTACTATCAAAAAAAGTGATCTTACTATTAATGCATTTATTGATTATTCCACAAATATATTTTTCAGTGAAAATAAGATTTGAGTGATGATTATTTGATTTTATACAGTATAAAATATGGAAATTTACAAGTAAACAATATAAAGTTTTATTATAGTTGATTAAATACTTTTATTATTTGTTTTGTGTGTTTCTGATACGTAAAGCTAATATTTGCGTTAATTAACCTAGGTGTTATTTTTTAACATAAGGGTTACAAAGTTCTATTACTATATTTATAGTTGAATAATTATTAAAGTGTCTAAAAAATTACACAAGCGATCGTCTATCTCCTTTGTTTACTTTTTGTATACTTAATATTTGTTCAAAACGGTCAGGTGTATACTTTAAGCTTACCCCTCAAACATTGTATTTTCCCTCTTTTTCCTCACCTTTGAGCCATACCTAATTTTATAACACAATTATATTACACAATGACTAAAAAGATATATTTTTGGCTGGTAGCCCTGGTTTTGCTGCTGGTTGCACCAATAGGCAATCAAGCCTATGCACAAAAGAACGAACAGCCTCCCAAGTTCAAAACTTTTAACCAACAGGCATACCGCTCAAGTGGTGGTCAGGTTGAAACTCTGCTAAAAAGTGAGTTACGCATGACCAACAACGACCGGTTGATAAAAACCAACGCCTGGACAGACAACATTGGCTTTCAGCACATCAAATATCAGCAAGCGTATAAAGGCATCAGGGTAGCTAAATCTACTTATGCAGTACACTCGCAGAATGGCTATGTAAAGGTAATCAATGGTGATTTTTTGAAAATAGGAGACCTAAATATCACGCCATCAGTCAACAAAGGCACTGCTTTGCAAAAAGCAGTAGCGGCTACCGGGGTAAAAAACTATACCCAACTGGGTAAAGAAGAGTTGGTAGTTTGCCGCGATTATATTGGCAAAGATGGCAAGGCGCACTTGGCTTACCGTTTTGTGATCATCGCGCCTGAATCTCATACTGAGGTATTTATAGATGCGCACACAGGTAAAACATTGTTGAAAAACCCATTGCTTCGCTCTTGTTTTATCAAAGGGCACAAGCACCATAAAAAGCACGCCCACAAAGTAAAAAAGCCGTTGGCTAGTCAAGGTACTACTATTACTTTGTATGATGGCAACCAAACCATCTTTACTCAAGCATATAATAATGGGTATAGATTGTATGATGATGCCCGTGGCAATGGTATTCACGTAAAGAACTCAAATAACAATCAAAATTGGGATTTTAACGGGGCTACCGAGTTTGTTGACAATGACAATAACTGGACGGCTGGCGAGTGGGACAATGCAGCTAAAGATGCGGCGGGTATGTCGGCTTTTTGGGCGTATGAAAAAACGTACGACTATTTTAAAAACAACCACAACCGCAACAGTATTGACGACAATGGGCGACTATTGCGTGCTTTGGTACATTCTGGTAACAACTGGTTCAATGCCCAGTACAGCTCGGCCTATGTAATGATGCGATTTGGCGATGGCAATGGTTCTCCACTGACTACCATTGATATTACCGCCCACGAGCTTGCCCATGGGTTGACTGACTTTACTGCTGACTTGGTTTATTCTTACGAATCGGGTGCCTTGAACGAATCATTCAGCGATATTTTTGGGGCAGCCGTAGAGGCGGAGGCTTCTCCTAACAAAAGCCGTTGGTTGATGGGGGAAGATATTGGACACATCCGCGATATGGCGAATCCTAATGCCAAAAATCACCCTGATACTTACAAAGGGACTCACTGGTATACAGGGGCTGGCGACAATGGTGGCGTACACTATAACAGTGGTGTACTAAATCACTGGTTCCATATTTTGTCGGAGGGTAAGTCGGGTACCAACGACAACGGTGACAGCTTTGACGTAAGTGGGATTACCATTGAAAAAGCAGGTAAAGTAGCTTATCGTATGCTTTCTACTTACCTAAGTGCCAACTCTCAATATGCTGATGCCCGTGTTGCGGGTATTCAGGCGGTGAAAGATTTGTATGGTGAGGGGTCTAACGAAGAAATTCAAGTAACCAACGCTTTTTACGCAGTAGGTGTAGGGGCAGCTTATGACGATGGAACTCCCCCTCCTCCGGCTACTTGTGTAACAGTGTTTCCTTATGGCGAAAGCTTTGAGTCGGGTTTAGGCAAATGGACTCAGGCTACCTCTGACGATCTTAACTGGACGCGCAAAAGTGGTAGTACTCCTTCAAATGAAACTGGTCCTGGTGCTGCCAGCGATGGAGATTTTTATATGTATGTAGAGGCATCTAGTCCTAATTTTCCAAGTAAAACAGCTACTTTGGTGAGTCCTTGTTTTGACATTGCCGCACTCAACAATCCTACTTTTAGTTTTGACTACCACATGTATGGCACTCAGGTAAACAACCTAAAGCTTGAAGTAAGCACCGATGGCACCACCTGGACACAGGTTTTTACTAAGTCAGGCGATCAGGGTAACAATTGGTTGAGCCAATCAATTGACCTGACAGCTTATAAAGGCAACAGTGTATCGCTTCGTTTTACAGCTACTACCGGAGCAAGCACTGGCAATGGCTGGCAAAGTGATATTGCTATAGACAATATAAAAGTAGATGGCGACACTACTACCCCTCCGGCCACTTATTGTGTGTCTAAGGCAAACAGTGTACATTACGAACACATTGGCCAGGTAGTATTTGGTGCTATCAACAACACCTCAGACGGAGGTAATGGTTATTCTGATTTTACCGCCATGAGTACTGGTGTAGCACTTAACTCACCCACTACCATTACTATTACACCTGCCTGGCCAACTGGCAGCACTTATAATGAGTCTTATGGGGTGTGGATTGACTTGAACCAGGATGGTGATTTTGATGATGCAGGTGAGCAAGTATTTGCGAAGTTGTCTACTCAAGATACTCCAGTATCTGGTACGATTACCATTCCAGCTTCGGCCAAACTAGGAGCAACCCGTATGAGGGTATCTATGAAGTACAATACTGCCCCTGCTGCTTGTGGAGAGTTTGCTTATGGTGAGACTGAAGATTACACTGTCAATATTGGGGGATCTTCTTTGGCGAGTGGTTTTACCAATACTGCTGCCAAAAGCCTTGAGTTGAACAACGCCACGGTAGTATTTCCCAGCCCGGCTACTGAGTTTACCAACGTAAAAATAACGTTGAACCAACAGGCCAAAGTGAGCATAAGTATTGTGAATGCTCAAGGTAGAGAAGTGGCTCGTCGGACTGTGGAAGGACAAGCAGGAGCAATGAATCAAAAGTTTGATGTAAAGCGTTTACCTGCGGGCATTTACCTGATGCGTGTAACTAAAGACGGAATAACCACTACCAAACGATTTGTTGTTAAATAAGGTACAATTACTGAATAACTCTCAGTATTTATCAGGTCAGTGGCATTGTCGCTGGCCTGTTTTTTTGTAACCAATTGAAGGCCATCTATTAGGCAACACTCTTGACTGGCTTGCGCTAATAAAATATTTACATATAACAACTTGGCATTTTACCCCCCTTGCCAAAAAGCGAACAGTTCCATCATATACGCCACCCCCAAATGCAAAATAATGCCCCCATAAATAGAACGGCTATAGTAGCTAAAAATGCCTAGCAACATGCCACCAAAAAATGAGCTGGCGGTTTCGGCTACGGGCTTACCCAAATGAAAAAGGCAATATATGCTGGCGGCAAGAATAATGGCTTGAGGCCCCAGGTACCTACCAATGAGAATGATGAGAAAACCCCGAAAAAACACTTCTACAAAGACGAAGTCGATGCCGTATAATGCCTCAAAAGACAACATCGGAATCCAAGCATGTATTTTGAGGTAGGCAGCCGCAAAATTAGATTTGTACATAGGGTATTGCAGCAAAAAGCCGGGAGTAGTAGATGCCCAATAGATAAATGGAGTAAAGCTTAACAGCAGTAGTAAGTAGGGCAGGGGACTAAATTTTTTGGTAGAGAACCCGTATAAACGAGGTTCGTTTTTGCGGTCGAAAAAGTACCAAATAAGGCAAACTGGCAGGGCAAAGGTGAGTACACGAAAACTGTAAACCGTCAATTGTTCGGCAATGTATTGCAGGCTAAAGGGTACTTGGGTTTTGATCCATACCCGGTGGTATACAAAGCCTTTGCGAATGAGCAACACGACCAGGGCAAGGGTGATCCAGCGCCAAAAAAGGTGTCTTTGTTGGATGGCTTGGGCGTAAAAAAAACGTTGCCCCCAGGCTGCCAAGATGATAGTGATAAGGTAGGCAATGGCCTGAAAAATAAGCCCTTGCAAGCGCGACATCTGGTCAAAAGGCAGGTGAAATGCCCACATAACAAAAGCCAGCCAACTGCCCATCATCAAAAGGTAGGGCAGGTTGCCGGCTTCTTGCCAAAACTGTCTAATATATAAGAGTAGCTTTTTCATGAAAAGGTAAAAATAGAAAAAGCGTTGGTTTGTTCACTGTCTTACACCGCAAAACTCAACAATTCGGGTTGTTGGTTGAGCAATTGGTATTGTACCTTGTTTTTTTCAAAGCGTTTGATGAGTGCCGCATAGTCTTGAGCGGTGGGAACCTCTATGCCTACCACAGCTGCACCTTTTTCTTTGTTGTGTTTCTTGATATATTCAAAGTGGGTAATATCGTCTTTTTCGCCCAAAGCATTGAGCAAAAATTCGCGCAAAGCGCCTGCCCGCTGAGGAAAGTTGATCAGGAAATAATGCTTGAGCCCTTCGTGCAGCAGCGACTTCTCCTTGATTTCTTCCATACGGGTAATGTCGTTGTTGCTACCGCTCACCACACACACCACAGTTTTACCCTTGATCTGGTCTTTGAGCTGCTCAAGGCTGGCTATAGTAAGTGCCCCAGCAGGTTCTACCACTATAGCTTGTTGGTTATATAGTTCTAGTATGGTAGTGCACACCTTACCTTCGGGCACGGTTTCTACCCTATTGAGCACCTGTTGGCATATTTCAAAAGTAAGCTTGCCTACTTTTTGTACCGCGGCTCCGTCTACAAACTTGTCTATGTCTGCCAGGGTCACCGGAAAGCCTTGCTCTAGCGATTGTTGCATAGCAGGTGCTCCGGCGGGTTCTACGCCTATTAGTTGGGTATCAGGGTTGATTTGTTTGATGTAACTACCCACCCCTGAGGCAAGCCCACCACCACCTACGGGCATAATTACAAAATCAGGTTTTTCGGGTATATCGGCGAGTATTTCGAGCCCTACGGTGCCTTGTCCGGCGATTACCTTGGGGTCGTCAAAAGGGTGAATAAATACTTGTTTGTTTTGTTCGCAAAACGTGACCGATTCTTGGTAAGCATCGTCAAAAGTATCGCCACAAAGACATACTTCTACCCATTCTTTACCAAACATTTTTACTTGATCTACTTTTTGACGAGGAGTAGGTGAAGGCATAAAAATAGTGCCTTTTACCTTCAGTTTTTGACAGGCATAGGCTACTCCCTGGGCGTGGTTGCCCGCACTGGCACATACAATTCCTTGCTTAAGTTCTTCTCTGCTCAGGCTGCTTATTTTGTGGTAAGCCCCCCTGATTTTATAAGAGCGAACACTTTGCAAATCTTCCCTTTTCAGGTAAATTTTTGCCTGATAACGTTCTGACAGCAAGTGGTTAAACATCAGTGGAGTATGGTATACCACCTCTTTGAGTACCTGATGGGCTTTTTGTATGTTTACGACCGATACCATGACATCGGTCGGGTTGTCCAGTTCCATAATGGGTAGGTGTTTTTTATTGAGAGTTGACCTCATTGGTGAATTATACCTGTCAGGTTTTATAGTATAGGCAATTGAAATTTAATATTTGCGTCAAGTATTTTAAAAGCTTACTAGCCTATACCTGCCAGGTTTTCAAAACCTGGCAGGTATAAAAAGCTGTTTTATTAAAAGCCTACCGACTGCACTAAAAAACCTGACAGGTGTAAAAAATTACGCCTCTGTTTCTTCTTTTACTGGCTGATTTTCGGGGCGTAGTTGGCGTACTACGGCACCGGTTTTCCACATTTCCGACTCGTGAATGACAGAAAGCTCTTCTTCCAGCTTTTCTCTATAGTCAGGCTTACTGTTGGCTTCAATTGTGATTTTTGCCTCATTGCCCGACGCTACACTTTCGTATAACTCTTCGTATACGGGCTCTACTGCTACTTTGAATTTATCTTTCCAATCGAGCGCACCACGTTGAGCGGTAGTAGAGCAGTTGGCATACATCCAATCCATGCCATTTTCTGCCACCAAGCGGATCAAACTTTGGGTCAATTCTTCTACAGTTTCGTTAAATGCCTCAGAAGGAGAGTGTCCCTTGCGACGTAATAGCTCATATTGGGCTTCCATTACACCAGCAAGCGCTCCCATCAATACCCCTCTTTCTCCGGTAAGGTCGCTATATACTTCTTTCTCGAAAGTAGTTTCGAACAAGTAGCCAGAACCAATGCCTATACCCAAAGCCACTACTCTTTCTTTAGCTTTTCCGGTGGCATCCTGGTATATAGCATAACTTGAGTTTAAGCCTTTGCCTTCTACAAACATGCGACGCAAACTGGTGCCAGAACCTTTAGGTGCCACCAACACAACATCAACATCTTTAGGAGGTACTATGCCCGTTTGTTCATGGTAAGTTACCCCAAAGCCGTGCGAAAAGTACAAGGTTTTGCCAGTAGTCAAATACTTTTTAACCGTAGGCCACAAGTCAATTTGCCCGGCATCTGACAATAAATACTGGATCACTGTACCGCGCTCAAGAGCTTCTTCTATAGGAAATAAATTTACTCCCTCTTCCCAGCCATCGGCCACGGCTTTGTCAAACGACTTAGAAGGCTTGCGTTGTCCCACAATCACATTAAAACCATTGTCGCGCAGGTTCAATGCCTGCCCTGGTCCTTGTACTCCATACCCTATGATGGCTATAGTGTCATTTTTAAGCGTTTCTACTGCTTTAGATAATGGAAATTCTTCACGGGTAGCTACTGTTTCGTCTACACCGCCAAAATTGATTGTTGCCATAACTTTTGTACTTTATTTAGGAGCTAAATGAGCCCCTTAGTTCTAAAAAAAAATATGTGTTTTAGTTATTTAGATCATAGCTAATTTAGTCCAGAGTCGGGAGTCCGTAGACCATAGTTACTTCAAACCGATTCGTCATTTAGTCCAGAGTCGGTAGTCTGTAGACCATAGTTTTTTAGCGTCGCTTTGCGCTCATTCGTAATTTAGTCCAGAGTCCGTAGACCATAGTTTTTTAGCGTCGCTTTGCGCTCATTCGTCATTCGTAATTGAATAATTCGTAATTTAGTCCAGAGTCCAGAGTCCGTAGACCATAGTTTTTTAGCGTCGCTTCGCACTCATTCGTAATTCGTAATTGAACAATTCGTAATTTAGTTGGGAGTCCGTAGACCATAGTTTTTTAGCGTCGCTTTGCGCTCATTCGTCATTCGTAATTGAACAATTCGTAATTTAGTCCAGAGTCCAGAGACCAGAGACCATAGTTTTTTAGTGTCGCTTTGCGCTCATTCGTAATTCGTAATTGAACAATTCGTAATTTAGTCCAGAGTCCGTAGACCATAGTTTTTTAGTGTCGCTTTGCGCTCATTCGTCATTCGTAATTGAATAATTCGTAATTAAAAAGCGTTGCGCTCATTCGTAATTATTCTAAAGCGTCTGCCCCAACTCAGCAAGGTAAGAACTTAGCCGTTTCATTGGCTTGGCTATAGCCACCCTGCCTGAGCGTACAAAGCTCAAAATACCGTAAGGCTTCAGTTGCTCAAACAAATCTTGAGTTTCCGATTCGTGCCCGGTTTTCTCTATTACCATAAATTCTGGCTCTACGGTGAGGATGCGGGCATAATTGGCACGGATGATTTTTTCTACTGCTTTGCTTTGCGCCAATGCCTGGGTAGATATTTTGTATAAGGCTACCTCCTGGAAAATAATGTCCTCTTCATCGTAGTAAAAAGCTTTTAATACTTCTACCTGTTTTTCCAGTTGTTTTACAATGCGTTTTACATTGGCCAACGTGGTGGATATTACTACCGTAAACCTAAAGATTCCTTCGGTTTCCGAAGCAGAAGTTGTCAGGCTGTCTATGTTTATTTTTCGCCTGGTAAATATGTCAGTGATTCGGTTGAGCAAACCTATATTATCTTCGGAAAAAACCGTTACAGTAAATTGTTCTTGTTCCATTATTCATATTTAGTCTTCTGAAAATCAATGAGTTAATTTTTAGAGATGAATCATTGGTTAAATAGGAGCTTGTCCTTTTACATCTGCTTATTATGCTTAAACAAAAATGGTTTTGAGGTTGGATTTTGACTAATTGCCTGAATACCAACATTAATCAATCCTGTAAATCCTAAAATCACTTTCATCTTAGTATAGCAGTATTTAAATAAATAATTTTAAACTGTGCTTGCTTTGAAACAGCTGGATAACAGTAGTAATTCTACATGCTAATTTACAGCTTTTCTTTGTACACAACTGATACAAAATTAACCGTTCATCATTATAAGTTGGGTGTTTTAAGCAAGCATTTATTCCAAGCGAATATTAGATATACTTTCTCCGGTGGGAACCATCGGAAAAACATTGGTTTCTTTTTCTACCACCACCTCCAGCAAAAACGAGCCTTGGTGAGCCAGCATATTCTGTAAACCCTCGCCAAGTTGGTTCCTTTCTTCTACCCTTTGGGCACCAATGTGAAACGACTTGGCAAGTGCTACAAAATCGGGGTTGACCATTTCGGTAAACGAATACCTTCTATCGAAAAACAACTCTTGCCATTGACGAACCATTCCTAAGAAACTATTATTTAAAATGATCATCTTGACCGGTATTTGGTATTGCATCAGCGTACCCAACTCTTGGGCAGTCATCTGAAAACCCCCATCGCCTATGATCGCGACTACCTCGCGGTCGGAACGAGCAATTTTGGCACCCATTGCTGCAGGTAGGGCAAACCCCATAGTACCCAAACCACCTGAAGTAATATTGCTATTGGGTTGGTCAAACTGATAATAGCGGCTGGCAATCATCTGATGTTGCCCTACATCGGTTACTATCACCGCTTTGCCTTTAGTTTGGTCAGACAAAGCCTGTACTACTTCAGCCATTTTTAGCTTGGGTGTACTGGGTTGCATGGTTTTGCTTACCACTTTTTCGTTTTCTACCTTTTGGCAATTATCAAACTCTTTGAGCCAATCTTGATGAGAGCGTGCTTTTACCAAAGGCAACAAGGCTTGCAAAGCTTCTTTGGCATCGCCTATGACAGGTACATCTGCTTTTACATTTTTGTCTATTTCGGCAGGGTCTATCTCTATATGTATCACCTTGGCTTGTTGGGCGTAGCGGCTCAAATCGCCAGTTACCCGGTCGTCAAACCTCATGCCTACAGCAATGAGTAAATCAGCCTCATTGGTTTTTATGTTGGGTCCATAGTTGCCGTGCATACCCAAAAAGCCCACATACAAAGGATGATGGGTAGAAAACGACGATAGCCCAAGCAAAGTACTGGCTACCGGAATCCCGGTTTTTTCTACAAAGGTTTGCAAATCATTTTCTGCTTCGGCAAGTGATACTCCCTGACCCATCAATATCATTGGTTTTTGTGCTTGGTTGATGAGTTGAGCGGCTTGCAAAACCTGTCCTTGGTTAAGTTGAGGAACGGGGCGGTAGCTCCTTATTTTTTCGCATTTTTTATACTCAAAATCAAGCACACCAAACTGCGCATCTTTGGTAATGTCAATCAATACCGGTCCAGGTCGTCCGTTTTGGGCGATGTAAAATGCCTTGGCTATAGTAGCAGGTATTTCTTCGGCACGAGTTACCTGAAAATTCCACTTAGTCACTGGGTTAGATATGCCTATGATGTCGGTTTCCTGAAAGGCATCACTGCCCAGCAAGTGACTTGCCACCTGCCCGGTAATACACACCAAAGGAGTAGAGTCTATTTGTGCATCGGCTATGCCTGTGATGAGGTTAGTAGCACCTGGACCTGAGGTAGCAAAGCAAACTCCGGCTTTTTTTGCCAAACGAGCATACCCTTGAGCCGCATGGGTAGCACCCTGTTCGTGGCGGGTTAGTATATGGTTTACCTGGTCGGTATAATGATACAAAGAATCGTATACTGGCATAATGGCGCCTCCCGGATAACCAAAAATGGTATCTACACCTTCGGCAAGCAACGATAATATGAGCGCTTCGGCTCCGCTTACCTTTCGGGGGCTGGTATGGGATTGTTCTCCTGCTGGAGTAGCTACTTTTTGAGCTTGTGCATTCATGGGGTTTGTTGTTTTAAATTAGTTGATAGTCAGTAGTCAGGAGTCAGGAGCTTCTGAAGCTAAGAGCTATTTCTTAATTGAAAATTCTTAAGTAAACCAGCTCCCAACTACAGGTTATCTACTCCCGACTAGCCTATTCATCCGTTACACAGCCCTCCGAGGCCGATGAAACAGTGCGGGCATATTTGCCTAAAATTCCACGGGTAAAGCGCGATTTTGGTGCCTGCCATTGGGCGCGTCGTTGGGCTATTTCTTCCTCCGACAAGTGCGCCACCATTTGGTTGTCTACCGCATCAATCGTGATTCGGTCGCCATCCTTGAGCAAGGCAATCAAGCCACCTTCCTGAGCTTCGGGGCATACGTGTCCCACTACAAAACCGTGTGAACCACCCGAAAATCTGCCATCTGTAATCAATGCCACGCTATTGCCCAGCCCGGCACCCATTATTGCAGAGGTAGGCTTGAGCATTTCAGGCATTCCTGGACCACCCTTGGGGCCTTCGTACCTAATGACTACCACGTGCCCAGCTTTTACTTCTCCGTCCTGAATACCTTTGATAGCCTCAAACTCTCCGTCATACACCTTGGCGGTGCCTTCAAATTTTTCTCCCTCTTTGCCCGTAATCTTGGCTACCGCACCTTGTGTGGCCAGGTTGCCAAATAACACCTGTAAATGTCCCTGAGGCTTTAGGGGTTGGTTTATTGGGAATAGTACGTCCTGATCGTCTTTTACCGGAGCAATGTCAGCAAGATTCTCAGCAAGCGTTTTGCCTGTTACGGTCAAACAATCACCGTGTAGCAATCCCTCGTCCAGCAATAGTTTCATTACAGCAGGAGTGCCACCAATAGTGTGCAAGTCTTCCATCAAGTACTTACCACTAGGCTTGAGATTTGCCAAATAAGGAGTTTTGTCGCTGATACGTTGAAAATCATCCAGGCTTAGATCCACTTCAGCAGCTTTGGCAATGGCAATCATATGCAGCACTGCATTGGTAGAGCCCCCCATGACCATGATCATTGTCAGGGCATTTTCAAAAGCTTTTTTGGTCAATATGTCGCGGGGTTTGATGTCCTCTTCGAGCAGCTTTCTCATAGCTTTGCCCGCATCTATACATTCTTGTTGTTTTTCAGGGCTTTGGGCGGGATTAGAGGCTCCATAAGGTAAACCCAACCCAATAGCTTCTATCACTGTTGCCATCGTGTTGGCAGTATACATACCGCCACAAGCCCCTGCGCCAGGGCACGAATTCTGGATAATTCCTTGATAATCTTCTTCATTCAAACTTCCGTTAAAACGCTGTCCGAGTGCTTCAAAGGCAGATACAATGTTGAGTTTTTGACCTTTGTGACAGCCCGACCTGATGCTTCCACCGTAAACAAGCAATCCAGGGCGGTTCAAACGCGCCAGCGCCATCATAGCTCCCGGCATGTTTTTGTCGCAACCCACTACAGCAAGTACCCCATCGTACCATTGAGCCTGCACTACAGTCTCTATAGAGTCAGCGATAATGTCGCGCGAAGGCAACGAAAAACGCATTCCTTCGGTACCGTTAGATATTCCGTCGCTTACACCTATAGTGTGGAATACCAACCCTACCAAGTCTGCTTCTTTAGTACCTTTTTTGGTTTCCAAGGCCAGGTCGTTGAGGTGCATGTTGCAGGTATTGCCCTCATAACCAGTACTTACTATGCCTACTTGAGGCTTGCTCATATCGTCTTTAGTCAGCCCTATGCCATACAGCATTGCTTGAGAGGCTGGTTGGGTCACATCCTGAGTAATTCTTCGGCTGTATTTGTTCAAAACTGTCATAACTCTTCGTTTGAAACTATCTGTTAGCGTGTGTTTTTTGTTAGCTGCAAGGAGCGAACTACTGGGCATCGCAGAACCCTTGTAGCTTGAAACTTGTCCCTTGTAGCCTTTTATATAATCGTATAAGTTTGGAAATTTTCTTTTCTTACGTGTTGTTGGTATTCTTGCTGTAGTTGATAGCCCAGCGAATCTTCCCAATGTACCGGAAAGTGATAGTTATCTATAGACTTGATGCCAGCTACTTCGCTTGCGGTTCCTGTAAAAAATGCGCTATCAGCTTGTTGGAGTGTTTCAGGTTTGCAGTGTTGTTCGAAAACTTCTATGCCGTTTTCGCGGGCAAGGTCTATGATGGTGGCGCGGGTGATACCAGGCAGAATATTGCCCAAAGGAGGAGTGTATAATTTGCCGTCTTTTTCGTAGAAGAAATTTTGCCCTGATCCTTCAGCAATAAAACCGTTCATATCACAAAGTAAAGCTTCGTCAAACCCTTTTTGTTTTGCTTCTTGGGTGGCAAGTATTGAGTTGGCATACATTCCGCTCAATTTTACTTCCATCGGAAAAGCTTTGGGGTTGGGTCGTTGATACGACGATAACATTACGCGGCAGGTATCATCTCCAAGGTACTTTTCCCAAGCCCACGCCATCATTACCAAGTGAGAGGTTTTGGCAGGAGCCAATGACATTTCTTCGCCCATAAATACCAGTGGACGGATATAAGCATCTTTTAACTCGTTTTTTTCTAACAAAAGATAAGCAATGTTGGTGAGCTCTTCTGTAGAATAATTGAAAGGCATGTGCATGCGTTCGGCAGATCGCTTGAGACGCTCAAAGTGAGCTTTTGCCTTAAATATGGCGGTGCTACCTTCCAGGGTTTTATAAGCCCTTATGCCTTCGAAAACTCCATTGCCATAATGCAATGTTTGACTCTTGATACTACATTGGCTATTGCGGGAATTGATAAATTCACCATCGTGAAATATTATTTTGTGCCTGTTCATTTTTACGGTATTTTGTAGTGTGTTATTTCTGAATTACTTATAAAAAAAGCCTTTCTCTTCGTGAGAAAGGCTTCGTATTTTATATACGAATGCTGCTTCCTCACTTAAAGTAGAGAATAATAATAATGACTAGAATTAGTAGAGAAATACAGACGCAGTGTATCATTATATTATAATATTTTTAATATATAGTTTAAATCTATGTGATATAAAAAAAGCTGTTTTTACGTGGGTAAAAACAGCTCTTTGTTAATTTTTTGTATGTTTACAATTGACAAAGCCATTTCACCCCTGGTCTGTTAATAATGACCAGGATAATAATCAGGTTAATAATGACTAAGTAATTTTGCATTTTTCTTTGTTTGTTAAAATTTGATAGTTCTAATAACAGGGAAAAGATTCCAAGGATCAAACTTTAGTCGTAATTTTTTTTGAGAATATCAATATAGTGCAAGCGTGTGTTAATATCATTCAAAAAGCTCTATCGATTCTATGACTTCCTTCACGGCACGGTAGCCGGTTTCTAATGCCCCGTGAACAGTCCCTAAATGCCCCCAGGCGTTGGTGGCTTCTCCAGCAAAGAATATTTTATCATCTATAGGTTCTGCCAAACTAATACGCTCAGGTTCGGAGTTGAGGGCAGGGTAAGAGTAAGCCCCTTTAATGTACGGTTCTTTGCTCCAGTCCATAATATAGCTATCTACCAGGTTGTTGGTGGCTTTGCGTTCGCCATAAAACTCATCGAGCTCGTGTAGTGCTACATATACCGCTTGTTCGCCCAGACTACTTAAGTATTCGGCATTTTCGCCGTTTACAAAAGCAGTCAATACGTGGTCTTTGGTGTCTTTGCCTATGCCAGTAGCCCAAAACTCAGGCACTTGCCCTCCCGGAAATATAGAGACCATATCTTCTTGCCAAAACCTTTCTTTAAACTTTAGAATAATTTTCATTCCTGCATCCATGCCTATAGTATCTATAGCTTTTTGTTTTTCTTTGTCGAAGGCAGGTAAAAAAGCAATATCGCCTGCTTTAAGCACACTCAGGGGCACGGTTACAATTACCTTGTTGGCAGTATACTGTCCTTTCTTGGTGTCTATCTCTATGAGTTCTTTGGTAGTATCTACCATCACCACTGGACTATTGAGCTGCACCTTGGGCAGTACATCGGCAAAAGTGGCTTTGAGCACTTCGTTGTAACAACCACTCTTCATGGCAAAATTAGACTCACCCGAAGACCATTTTCTGTCTGCCTGTGCCATACTTAGTACTCCCAGACGCTGGTTAGAGGTGCCATATTCGTTGCCATACCAGGCGTTGATTACGTGGTGGTATTGTTCGGGTACTTTGAGGCGTTTTATATAATCAGCCACTGACACTTCTTCGTGGTCGTACTCTTCCCAATTAAGCGTGAATTTATCTACCCTTTCGTAGCTCTCAGCTTTTTGCATTTCTTTGAGACTAAGTACTTTATCTTCTATTTTGTAGAAGGTAGTACCATATTTGATGGGACTAATTACCTCTTTTTGCTGGGCTTGTATTAGTTCGTACCAAGCAGATTTTCGTCCGTGAATTTCTTCTGCCCCCAGCTCTATCGGAAAGTCAGCAAAACCTTCAAGTGCCCTTATTCGTCCGCCTATCACCTGCGACGCTTCCAATATGGTGTATTCAATGCCGCTTTTTCCTAAGATATGCCCAGCAGTAAGTCCTGCTATTCCGGCGCCAATAATAATCACACGTCCATCCCAGGATTTTTCCAGTGAGAACCCATTTTTGATGGCAGGCAAAATTTCATTTCTGTACATATATGAGTTTTTGATTATTGTAACCAAACTTGCCCTGAGTACATGGATTAACTAATAACAAACGGTGACAAGCCTTGGTATTTCAATTTAAAAAATGATCATCAAAATCATAAATTATATAACAAAAACATCCAGTTGACCAGGCAAGAGAGAAATCTTGTAATGTTTATTTTTCATACAAAAGGTGGATGTTGCTCTGCCTTAAAGTTTGGTGAGGGTGGTTAAAAAAAATATGTTATATTGAATTCTTTGCTCGATCAGGAGTGGTTTGATAATTTTTTAAGGCATATTTGTTTAGAAATCGAGTCATTTTTTTTATTTTAGGAGCAACAGATACTTTCAGCTAGTTTTTTTATTTACCTTAACTTTCAAGAGATATACCATACTCATGAGTTCAGAACAGGTTAAACAATACAACGAAGACCAGGATTTTGATTTTTTTGCTTATCAGGCGCAGCTTGAGCGGGAGAACCTAATGCTTTCTTACAAAGGACCTTTAACAGATGTGTTGTTGGCAGAGTTAAGCCGCGATATTAGAGAAAAACTCAAGGATAGCCGAAGGGTAGGAAAAAAAGTGTTTTCTGTTTTTATGGAGTTGACCCAAAACGTACTATATTATTCTAAAGAAGTCAACCACTTTGGCGATCGCGATAGGGTAGGTACAGTGGTTATTTTGCAATACGATGATCACTATCAGGTGATTACCGGAAACATGGTGAGGCGTGAGGCAGCTCCTTTGTTGCTCGATAAGTGGAAAACAGTAACCTCTCTTGATCGTGAAGCATTGCGTGAGTATAAACGTAAATTACGTGATGCCCCCTCAGAGGGAGAAAGCAAGGGTGCAGGCATTGGGTTGGTTCAAGTGGCGCTCACCTCCGATGATCTGGAAATGAAAATAAAACATTTAAGTAATGAGTATTCGTTTTTTGCCTTGTTTGTAAATATAAAGAAATAGGTGCGTTGAATCAATAGTCCGCAGCATTCAGTCGATAGCCCAATGCTGTATGCCTACACACACAGTGAAATAGTTTTAAATTCATCATTGGCTGATAACCGACCAAAGGGAGCTCACCGAAGGTAATTAGTAATTAAATTTGACTAAAATCACTGCGGAGTATTGTTGAATGTAGTCATAAAAAAGCAGGTGATAGTATCAAAAGACTTTTTCACCTGCTTTTGCTGTTTTATCATTCTTAAGTGTTTGTTTGTTCGGCAGGCACCAACACTTCTGTCAGTTCGCTGATATCAATCTCTTCCAACATTTCCTCTTCGTCAAACATACCTAAAGAAATAGCAAAACGGCTCAATCTAAAATATTGGTAAGGTGCCAGGTCGTCGTTGTCTATTTCGGCAAGTTTACAACCATATACCCCTCCTTGAGCCATCATTTTGGCAATTTCTACAATATGATATTTTTTTCCCTTTTTAACCCAACGGCTAGTAGGAACTTCGTTTGGTCGGTTAGTATCATCTATACAAACCACTTCAATATTGGTCATAGCGTACGTATTATTTTTTTGCGAAACTATCTATAATTAAATTTTTGCAAAATACGACTTATCTAAGCAAGAATGGAGTCTTCGCCGTAGAATTTTTTCGTTCAAACTATTTCCTATAAACACAATTTTGCTTGTAGGCGTTTGATTTTCTTCCCAAGTGCTTCCCTCCTCAAAAACAAATTGGTTCTTCACCGATTGAAATACTATTTTTTTCTCCTTGTTGGCAAAGTGCAACACTCCTTTGATGCGATAAATGCCTTTGCTTTGTATGTGCAATAATTGATAAATCCACATTTTAAACTTGTCTTCATCGAAAGGAGCGTCAAAAGAAAAGCTATGCGACACCAACTGGGCGTGGTGGTGCAATAGAGGGCGTATTTGTTGAGTTTTTTGTTCTATGGTGGCTGTTTGGTGCGCTTTGACCGCTAGTAAATCAATGCCTTTAAATTGGGCAAAAGTACCTGCTACTACTTGAGCATAAGGGTTGATGCTAGTAGCCATTTGTTGTATTTGGGTTAGTTGTTTTGCCGACACTTGATCTGCCTTGTTGAGCAATAATACATCGGCAAAGGCAATTTGTTGAGCGGCTACATCGTCGTTGCTTGCCAGAGTTGTTTCAAGGTGAGCTGCATCTACCAAACACAGTGTACTATCCAGTTCAAAGCGGTTTTGTACTTTCATATCAGACACAAAAGCGGCTGCTACCCCCGCAGGATCGGCCACGCCTGTGGTCTCTATAATTAAATGGTCAAAGTCCTGAAACTTGTCCACAAGATGGCGCAAAACTTTGCCCAGTTCTACATTGAGCGTACAGCAAATACAACCATTGGAGAGCTCAAAAATACCGTCTCCAGCACCTACCACCAACTCATTGTCTATAGGTACTTCACCAAATTCATTTTCTATAATAGCAAACTTGGTTTGGGGGTGTTGGGCTATCAAGTGGTTGAGCAAGGTGGTTTTTCCGGCGCCTAAAAAACCAGTGATAATAGTAACGGGTGTTTTGGCGTGTGTAGGGTTTTTTGTAGTCATGTTTTTTGTTGTTGGTGAGTGTAAAACTATACAAACATGAGAATAGTTCATTTAAGGCGTTAGTTGATACAGAATGTAAACATTGTATTTATAATAATTAATATTCTACTGGTAGTTGGGAAAGATAGTGAAACTAAGCTTTAGTTACTTTTACTTGTGTGGATTGTTTATGAAATAATAAAAAACGACTTCCAAATTATGTAGCATTTTGGTAATCAGTACTTTGCGAATTGGTTCTGCCTTTGTTTTGAAAATTTGTTTTCCGTTCAGAAAATCAAAGAAGTATGTATAGTCAGGAGTTTCAATGATTATAACTTATTAACAACAAAACAAAAGCATGATTCAATTACCATACAATAATTCTATGAGAAAGTACAGGCATCTCCTGCTGGTGTTTGTCTGCTCTTTATTTTTTGCCAATACATTTGGACAAGTGACTTACCGCTGGACAGGAGCAGGTAATAATACCGAGTGGCATACTCACGCAAACTGGGAAATCGTAGGGCAACCAGGTGTGCCTACCACCATACCCAAAGGCGATGATGATGTAATATTTGATGCACTGCCAGGCGATGTGACCGTTTACTTTAACGAGGTAGCCACTTGTAAGACCCTCAACACACAAAACCTGGATCCGGCGAAGAAGTTGTCTTTTGCTTTTATTAGTTCATCTCCTAGAAAGATTATTATCAACGGTTCGCTATTGTTGAATGATAACACGGTGTTTATTGACAATAATGGCACAGGTTTAGGAACAGTAGAGTTTTCTTCACAAAGCAGTGGCAACCAAATTTATTTAGGGGCAAACACCCACCATGAGGTCTCTCTTAATTTTGTTGACATAGGTACCTGGACAGCGATTAGTAATGTCCACACTACTGCTAACATTAGGGTAACCCAGGGGACTTTGAATATAGAGGGTAAAAATATTCAATGTAATGATTTTAGGTCATACTATGGAGACTCTCGTACCATCAATATGAAGAACTCGACCGTTGTTGTGAACTACTGGGTGATGGAAAACGCCTCTCAGGTGACATTGGATACTGAAGGGTCTGACCTTCATATCTTGAAGGGAGATGTGACCAGAGTTTATATGGGGAACCATAATTACGATAAGGTCACTTTTGGAACCACACCTGATCACACACTACTTATTGAGATAAATTATCCTAACTTGGGGGCTGCTAAAATTAAGCAGGCAATTATGAAGTCTACGATTACTCATAGACCAGCTATCGAGTACGAAAACCTGACCCTTGAGCCAGGCGTGAGCCTTTTCCTGGCTAGTAAAGCTACTTGTACCAATAGTTTTACTGCCAATGGTACTTGCGACCAACCAATCAAAGTGTATACCTATCAAGGGACCGCAGCTATTAGCACCAATGGTTTGTTTTTAAACTTGCCCAATAGTGCGGCTTTTCAAAGCAACTATATGCAAGTAGAAAAGGTGGTGGCAAGAAGTACTACTCCAGGACTGTTGCCCTTTACTTTACAAAACGGGCTGAACCTTGATGAGCCTGCCAATACAGGTACCAACGGCTGGACTTTTGTGCCTCCCATGAACAGAGACTTGCTATGGGTTGGAGGGCGAGGAAATCCAGCCACATACAATTGGTCGGATGTAAACAACTGGGTATTGAAAAACAATCCTTCACAAGCGGCGGGGTGCTTGCCCGGACCCACTGATCGGATTCACTTTGATCAATCTTCTTTTGTAAATGGAGGAGATGTAGTAGTTGATTTAAACAATACTTACTGTAGCGATATGCTATGGGACGCCAATGTAGCCAATGCTGCCCACCGTCCAGTTTTGACACAAAGTAGTAAAGACAAGAATTTATATATCTACGGGTCGTTGCAATTGGCAGCGGCTATGGATATAGCTTTTACCAATATCATAGAGTTAAAGGGAGGAGTAGGGGCGCATACCCTTACTACGGCAGGGCAAACCTTGAAATGTCCTATAAGAATTCATGCCGAAGGAGTGTATACTTTGCAAGATGACCTTACTTCGGAAAGCACTTTGTATTTCCGGCAGGGAACCCTGCACGCGATTAATAAAACGATCAGTGTCGAAAGCATTTCTGATGAAGGAAAAGAGCAGCGTTATTTGATTTCAGGTCCTCGTGCGTTTAATTTTTCGGGGTCAACCTTGAACATTAAAGATTTTCTGATTTTAGGTGGAGCAGTGAGTCCTACTACAGTCAATGCGGTTAACTCTACAATTAATATGTTGGCAACAACCAGCGCAAAATTAGGGGGATCAGCAGTAGATGCTTTTCACGATGTAATATTTCATAGCACTACCGATATTAATGCAAGCATACATGCCAAAAGTACCACCACGTTTCATGATGTAACCATTTACTCTGCTAAAACTAAAATTACTGGTACTCAATCTTATAACACCCTTGACCTGAAAGGTTCTGTATTGTTTGAACAACACGATAACCGTACTTATGGTGACCTGATGTTGACCAAAGGAAAGGCTTATCAGTTTGACAATACCAAAGGCAATTATAAGATTATGTCTAGGTTAAACGCACTATTGGCGAACGTAAAGCCCTAAAATATTCATCAAGTACTCATCATCCCAACTAGCTTTCTTT
>NZ_CANLRP010000091.1 GCF_947493425.1 uncultured Microscilla sp.
AAGTGCTGAATCTTTTATATATTTGGGTATGATTAGCCTCATGTTGGCAAGGCTCCAGGAATTTTAAAACACTTTCTTAATAGCATCTGCCTACAAATTTTGCCTGCTTCAATATACTTTTGATGATTGTATAACTCAATGACATCATTTTTTAATTTGATATTTGATGTGTGATCATTTTTGCAAGCAAAAATCAACATAATAATTACTAGTAAAAAGCCTTGTCTCACCATATTTTACCTCGTTTTTAGTTTCCCCCAAATCTTAAACAACCCAACTCCTCCAGCAATGGCTACCAGAGTAAGTACCAAGGCAGGAGTGGTTTGGTTGTATAGCCAAAAACCAGTAGCAAACAAGGCACTGTATACGGTAAAACACCCCACTACCATTCCCAAGATTTCGAGCGGCAACTGCCAATCATTAGAGGAGCTATCCAGGGTTACTTCAGCGCCTTTTGTTTGTTGACGTACCTTTTTCCAACCAGGTCCCCCTGGAGTAGTAAGCAAGTAAAAGCTTTGTAGAGTTTTGGCATCAGTGGGACGGGTGATGAGCGTAGTAACTACCCAGGCAACTGTAGTTAATGCCACGCCCAGCACCAGCTGAATATGTGAAGGAATGGGGGCAAAACCCAAAGCGGTATGGATAATTTGGAAGTAAATGGCAAGAAAGAAAGAAAAGAACATGGCGACTATTTCGGTGTAGGCGTTGATGCGCCACCAAAACCAACGCAAGATGAAAATAAGCCCGGTACCTGCCCCAATCTGTAATAAAATGTTGAAGGCTTGTAGGGCATTTTCGAGCAAAAGGGCAAACACCGCCGCAAATACCATCAGCACCACCGTAGACACTCGCCCCACTGTCACCAGCTCTTTGTCTTTGGCTTCGGGTTTTACAAAACGTTTGTAAAAATCATTGACAATATAAGAAGAACCCCAGTTGAGATGGGTAGAAATGGTAGACATAAATGCTGCAATGAGCGAGGCTATAACCAAGCCCAACAAGCCTACAGGCAAAAAGGTCAGCATTCCGGAGTAAGACAAGTCTTGCCCCAACTTATCGATGGGTACATGGGGGAATTTTAGCTGTAAAGCCACCAAAGAATTGAACTTGAGTGGGTCGGAATTTTCTTTGTTTGTACTGTAGTCTACTTTATTGAGGTAGGCAAGTGATTTTACCTTAAGGTCGTTGCGGTGAGCTGCTACGTATTGCCCCAGTTGGGCGTAGCTTTTAGCATTCTTGTTGTTAGCTTTCTGGGCTTTTCTTTGTTTAACCGCAATGCGGTTGATCAAAAAGTCTACGTCTTTTGCCTGCACCTCCTTGTCGAGCATTTTGACCGCCAATGGGCTTACTTTCATTTTTTGGTCATTGTCAATACTCATCGGGAAAACGACCAACGAAGCCAACGCAATGATGATCCAAGGCCAGGGGCGTAAAGCATAATGGGCCAGGTTAAAAAACAAGGTGGCTCCCATGGCGTGTTTTTCTGACTTAGCTGAGAGCATGCGTTGGGCAATATAGCCACCACCACCTGGCTCAGCCCCTGGGTACCATACGCTCCACCATTGTACAGCCAAGGGCAAAATCAATACTGGGATAAGCACGTTCATATCTGAGAAATCGGGCAAAACATTCAACTTACCCTTGACGTTTTCGTGGGCAAGCAATTGATCAAGTCCGCCTACTTCGGGCATACTGAGCACTACATAAGCAGCCCAAACCGCGCCAATCATGGCAATCGCAAACTGCACAAAATCGGTAATGATGACCCCCCGTAAGCCCCCCAATGAGCTATAAGCTACTGTTACCACTGAGGCAATCAACAAGGTTTGTACAGGAGTAAGCCCTAACATTACGCCACCTATTTTGATGGCGGCAAGCGAAACCGCTGCCATAATCATGATGTTGAAAAATACCCCCAGATAAATGGCTCGAAAGCCCCGCAAAAATGCGGCAGCCTTGCCACTGTAGCGTTGTTCATAAAACTCAAGGTCGGTCATTACCTTCGAACGCCGCCAAAGCTTGGCGTACACAAATACAGTGAGCATGCCTGTAAGCAAAAACGCCCACCAGACCCAATTGCCCGAAACTCCATTTTGGCGCACAATATCGGTGACCAGATTGGGCGTATCGGCCGAAAAAGTAGTAGCTACCATAGACACCCCCAACAACCACCAGGGCATATTTCTGCCTGACAGAAAAAACTCTGCGGCACTCGACCCGGCTTTGCGCGATACCCACATACCTATGGCAAGGGTGACTACAAAAAAAGCGACTATAATTGCCCAATCTATTTGGTCTAAGATCATTGTGTAATAAATTTGATTGATTGCTGTGAAATTTCGAGCGTGAAATATCTGCAAAAAGGAGGGTTTTAACAAATGCAAAGCTATTTTAAGCAAGGGCATGGCAAGAAGATAGTGAATACATACTCGCTATTTGGTGTTATTTTCGGTTATTTCAGGGTTGCTTTTGAGCTGCGGTATTTCTTAGAAGCTAAACCTATAGGTCTGCTGATTTTTATTATATTTGATCAAATAAACCCCAGGGTAGGTTCCATTTGGTTTGCCGCCCATCAATTTATTTAAATGTAACAATACTTTGTTAAACTACTGTCTTAAAATTATATACTGTGGATTGTGGATGTTTGCAATGTACACTCAATCATACGCCCAACACCCTCCTGCCTGGCAAATCACCGATGAAGATGGCTTGCCCAGTATGGAGGTGTATGGAGTATACCAAGACACTAAGGGGTACATTTGGTTTGCTACCGAGCTCGGGGTATGCCGCTACGATGGCAACTCATTCAAAACCTACCCAACTCCTACTGCCCGAAGCAAGGGGATGTCTAACTTGCGTGAAGACAAAAGAGGCAGGATTTGGTTTATGAATTTTTCAAATCAGGTTTTTTACATTGAAAAAGGTCAGGCAAAAGAACTTAAAATACCCAAGCACTTCAAGGTATATAGAGTACACGAAGTACAGGTAAACATTAAAAATAGCAAAGTCTACATTCAAGACAGCCATCAAATACTTGAGTACAACCCCGCCAACCAACAATGGCAAACCTTTCATTTAGACCCAAAACTGACCACCATCACAGGACTTACTCAAGACAACTATGCCAACATGTGGTACCTTGAGAGGGGACGAGCTTTGTGGAAGCACCCCCACAGTGGTAAACCTGTACAGGTAAAAAGAATGCCCACTTTTTTTGGAGAGAAAATGATTTTTTTGGGTGACTTATGGGGAACTGGTAAGCGTGGCGACGAAATAAGGAGAATCAAGAATGGGAAGGTTGAAGCGCCTTTCTTTAAATATCACTCACAACTTAAAGACTTGGTAATTACTAAATTTAAACGCGACCGTGAAGGCAATTACTGGATTTTGGGCTTCAATGGCGGTTATTGTTTTACGGCAGACTTTAAACCTTTTAGAGGAGGGTTACATTTGCTCAAAGGTACGGTGGTTTCGGATGTTTTACAAGACCGTGAAGGCAACTATTGGTTTACTACATTACGCAGTGGGGTATATTTTATGCCATCAAAAGAGGTATTGTATTACAATGAAGATAACTCTGTGTTGGAAGATAAGCGAATCAATGCCTTGGCTATGAACACCAAAGGGGACTTATTTTTGGGAGGAACCAATGGCAAAGTATCAGTGTTTGATCCACAAACCCGACGCATCAAGTTTCAGCATGACATAGGGCAAATAAAAGAGGTAGAGGCAATGCTATACAACCCTTATCAACAACAGTTGTATGTAAGCAGTAATGGGCTTAATATATTTAAGGAAGGACAAACCAACAAATGGGAGTTTTATGCCAAACCAAACTTTAAAGAAAGCCCTATGACGGTTATGTTAGATGCAGGAGTGGCAGGTAGTGCCCCAAAAGATTACGCTTTTTTTGGCAAAGACCACATCCTTTCGGCTTCATCGGTAGGCATAGATATCATAAGGCTGACTCCACGCCCCAATGAGCTGCCCCCGTTTACGCCAGTGTTTAGAGCTAACAACCGAACGCACCAGGTGACTGCCAGCAAAACCCCTTACGTGCATTATAGGCCTTATTTTCTTCGTTTGCGTCCGGGCAGGGCAAGAGCGGTATGGGGCGATACTGTCAACCAAAGAATATGGGCAGGCTATCACGATGGTTTGTATTATTACAACGCTCAAGGAGAAGCCAACCAACTGATAGACCAACAAAACAACCACGGCATTTATGCCCTCAGCATTACTCAAACCCCTAATGGCTTGGTATGGATAGGTACCATAGAGCATGGCTTGTACGGTATCAGAGATACCACCATTGTGTATCATTACGACATGGGCAGCGGACTGGTGAGTAATTATTGTAAAGTGCTGCGTCCCGATGGCAATAAGCTATGGGTGGGTACTGCACAGGGGATTCAATGGGTAGATCCTGCCAAGTCTACTTTTGAGCTGTTTAATCATCAAGATGGATTGATTACCAACGAAGTAAGAGACTTACTCATTAAAGGCAATCAGGTGTGGGTGGCTACTACCAAGGGCTTGTTGGTATTTGATAAAACAGAAATGCGCAAGAATACCAGTTTTCCTCCTATTTATATTACAGGGGTTTCTATTTGGGACAAAGAGGTACCGCTTAAGGAAGCCTATGAACTGGACTATGACCAAAACAATTTAAGAATAGAGTTCAAGGGGTTGGCTTACCGTAGCAGGGGAAGGTTTTTGTATAAGTACCGCATGATAGGCCTCGACAGCACCTGGACTACCATCAATAGCACCAATAGCTTTGCCCGTTATTCTTCTATTCCGTATGGTAACTATGAGTTTGAAGTAAAGGCAGTAAACGAAGATGGCGTAGAAAGTGAAGGCATTGCCGTATTGCAGGTGGTTGTACATAAGCATTATACTCAAACCTGGTGGTTTATTCTATTGGTAGTATTAGGTGCCCTATCTATTATGAGTGCGTTCTTTTTATTGCGTATTCAAAACCTCAAGCGTGAAAACCACATCAAGCAAGCACTCCGAAACTCTCAATTATCGGCACTAAAGGTGCAAATGAACCCTCACTTTATTTTTAATGCGCTTAACTCTATTCAAGAATTTATTTTGCTCAATGAAAAGCGACTTGCCAATGCTTTTTTGGGTAAGTTTGCCGACCTTATGCGGCTTACACTAGATATGTCAAACGAAAAACAGGTAGGACTGGTAGAAGAGCTAAAGGTACTTAGGTTATATTTAGAACTGGAAGCCATCCGGTTTGAGGATACGTTTGAGTATCAGATTAAAGTAGACGATAGCATTGACCCTGAGGAGGTTTCTATCCCGTCAATGCTTATTCAGCCTTATGTAGAAAATGCCATCAAACACGGTTTGTTGCATAAAAAAGACCATAGAAAGTTGCTCATTAGTTTTACCAAAAGCGATGAAGGCGATTTGTTGTGTTGCCAGGTAGAAGACAATGGCATTGGGCGCAAAAAATCGTGGGAGCTTAAGGCAAAAAGAAAAACTTACCATAAGTCGTTTGCCATGAGTGCTACCCAAAAAAGACTGGAGTTGCTCAATCATGGGCGCAAATCTTCTATTATGGTCAGTATTATTGATTTGGAAAATGAAGCAGGGCAAGCCTTGGGAACCAGTGTTCATTTAAAAATTCCTATTGACAGTACTTTTAATTAGTATGGATACCCAAGCAATTGTTTTAGTATGTATATATGATGTGTTGAGTCATCATTAAATATACTACTACTCACTTGAAATTACTTACACTCATAAAGTTTTACTTAATAATGTTGAAAGCACTTATCATTGACGACGAAGCTAAAGCCAGACGTATTTTACAGGAATTGCTCAAAGAATATTGCCCACAAATAGAGATAGTAGGTGAGGCAGATGATGTACCCAATGCAGTAAAAGCGATACATAAATATCGACCCAATCTGGTTTTTTTAGATATAGAAATGCCTGGTTATACAGGTTTTCAACTGCTTGATTTTTTCGATACTATCAACTTTGAAATCATTTTTACGACTGCCTACCGAGAATACGCCATTCAAGCTTTTCAAGTGTCGGCCATTGACTATTTGCTCAAGCCAATACAAATAGAGTTGTTGATCAAAGCCATAGAAAAAGTAGAAGGGCAATTGAGTGAACCACAGATAAACGAGCGGATAGATACCCTCAAAAGTAATTTAAGTCAAGAATACATCACCCGCATTGCCTTGCCTGTAGCCGAGGGGCTGCTATTTATAGAAGTCGACCAGATAGTGTACCTCAATGCAGAGGGAGCCTATACGCAGATTTTTCTTGAAGGAGGCAAAAAGGTATTGGTATCTAAAAAAATTAAAAGCTTTGAAAAGGTACTCGATCACCCTAGCTTTTTCAGAACACACCGCTCTTATTTGATTAATCTAAACCGGGTAAAGCAATATGTAAAACAAGATGGTGGCTACATAGTCATGGACAATAACGACGCGGTAAACCTTGCCCGTGAGCGTAAAGAAGATTTTTTGAAAGCATATTCCACTCCTCGTTAGTACTTACACTATTCCGTTTTTTTGGACTTAAAACCTTGGGATTAGTAAACATGTTTGCCCTACATTTTTTGTCTGAACTACTGTAGGGCTTTATTATCATCTTTAAAAAAACTGATGTGAATGCTTGTTGCCCATTGCTAAAATACGCGCTTGATCAATGACGCCCAAGTGATGTCATCTCTTTGTTTTTTTATAAATATCAGGGTATTACCAGCACTTTAGCACAAAGTTTTTATAAACTCATATCAACCATTCATCTTTGTAAAATCCCCGTTTATGAAGTGCCTTGAACTTTAGGCAAATATTTGAGTTATTTTTATCCTATAAACTATTTAGAAAAGCTATACATGAGATTTGTTACTTGTTAACCCTTTAGGGCACAAGTGTATAAAAAAGTGTGAAGACTTAATGAAAGTCCTGACACTATTTAACGTTGAAGTATCATATAGGTAGTTGCCTGTTATAATACTTACCAATTATTTATGTGTTTAATTTATATTTATCAAAACCCGCGTCATTATGACACATTACAAGATTGAGGGATATGTCTTGGCGGGAGTACTCTGTATGATGTGTTTACTCTCTTCTGTGACAGAAGCGTACGCTAGTGTCACTCCACAAGAAGACAAGGTTACCTTTTATATTAAAAATGATCTTGATCATGCTGTTTTACTCAAGCTAGGTACAAGTACTGTCACGCTAGACATAGGAACTACCAAAAAGTTTCACCGTTTGCCCAACTCAGTGATTTACCTCGCCCAACCCCACATTATGGCTTTTAGCCCTGAAAAAGGAAAAGAAATACTTAAAGTGGAGCGTTCTATTCAAGGAAAAAAAATATTACTATCAAAAATTGTTGATGAGTGACAATGACGTCAGACAAGTTATTGTTTTTGAGGGAATTATGAGGAAAAAAATAAAAAGGCTCACCTGGTGTTTAATACTACTATGGGCGCACTGGGGATGTACACCTTACCAACCGCCCAAGTTCGACAAGCTGGTGTTGAGGTACCAAGATAGCTCGGTGCCTCCCAAATACCATCGAAGTTACACCATTACTGTTTCGCCAGAGCAAAGCATAGTGGTAGTAGATGTGTATGGTAAAAGCCTTGCCAATAAAACCTATCAACTGAAAGCATCTACCTTTGGAAAAATAAAAGCATTATCAGAAGAGATACAGGCTCCTGACAACCACAACGAGCAAGCCAATGGAGGCGTAAGCCAAGCCCTTCAACTCATGAATGGCGAACGGGTAGTATACCATTTGTTATGGGACAACAACAAAAAGCTAAAGCCTGCCACCAGCGACTTGGTAAAGGCAGTAAAAATATTGGTGCCCGACTTGGATAGGCTTTTGAAAACACCGTATGATAGCAATTTGAGGTAGTTGGGCAGTTTATCACCTCTTATAACCAGCAGCAAGGCGTGGTCTTAGGTTTTCCAAGGCCACCTCCACTGTTTTTGTTAAATTTTGAAGATCGCCAAAGGGCAAAAGAAGCGAAATAGTACTTTACGCATTTAGTGTTTAGAGTACCAAATTTACTGTTCTACTGTCAACTGCATCCCCCGAATACCCATATCTACCACTTCTTCGTTGAGGTCTACATCCCATTTGCCATTGGCGTTGCCATCCTTCCACTCAAAGCTTTGGTTGGTAGACAACCGCACCGTAATAACAATGTTTTGGGTTTCGCTACCTGTAATTTGCAAAGGAGTGTCAAACTTGCCTGTAACTACACAAGAACCTGCTGGGATGGGCGAAGTAGCCGCTATAGGGTTGGGCACTGTAGTAGCAGGAGCTTGCCCGGTGTTGGTGCTAAAGTCAGTTTCAAAACCCCAATATCCCTGCGACTTATTGGCATTTACACTCACTTTTTTTGTTTTGATGGTATAATCCTTCAAATAGGTGTTGAAGCCCACAAAAGAGGCCAAGGTACCACTTAGTTCGTTGCCCTGAAAGTTGAATTTTACAGCATAGTTTTGGTAAGACAACGACACCCGCAAATAGGCATAACTTCCTGCCTGAATACTGCTCAGGGGCACTTCCAGGTAAGTTTCATTACCTGCCTTTAAAATACTCTGCTCAAAATCAATGGCTTTGCCACCTCCACTCGTTACTTCAGGAGCCTGGTACAATACCTGCCCATTGCCAAACTGAGTGGTGGAAGTAGGGGTAAGCTCAAAATAGTGCGCCCCAATTAAATTAAACTGAGGTGATTGCCCGGCGTTGCCTGCAGGCATCGGGGAAGGTTGCCCCAAATTGTTTAAACGAGGTTGAGTAGGGTCAAACACAAACTTAAACACTACTTTAGGGGTGTTGACTGCCTGAGGGCTTTCGGTCTTTTTCTGACAACTACCCATTAGCAGGCTTGCAGATAATAAGAACAGAAATATTTTTTTCATTGATAAGTTTTTAATGTTTCACTAGTTTTATTGTTTCGCCTTTGGCTAAGAAGATATGCGCGAACATTCTAACAATTACCAAAAATCATGCGATTAAGAAAAAAACCTGTATTGTGTAATTACTATGTCACCTATCGTTGCAATGCACGCTGTGGTTTTTGCGATATTTGGGAGCGCCCTTCTCCTTATGTTACGCTCGAAAATGCCCAACGCAATTTTGAAGACCTTAAACGCCTGGGAGTAAAAATCATTGATTTTACCGGGGGCGAACCTTTGCTGCACAGACAGCTCCCCGAATTACTGGAAATGGCGCAAAACCTGGGGTTCATTACCACGGTGACCACCAATGGATTGCTATACCCCAAACAAGCCGAAAAACTACAGGGTAAGATAGATATGTTACACCTGTCGCTTGACTCGCCCAATAAAGACGAACACGACAAAAGCAGAGGAGTGGCCTGCTATGATTTTGTCATGGAGTCAATCAAGGTAGCCAAGACGTTGGGAGAACGCCCTGATATTTTGTTTACTGTGTTTGAGCACAACGTAGAGCAAATTGCAGAAGTATACCACAAGATATGTCTGCCCAATCACCTACTACTGATCTTAAATCCGGTGTTTGACTACAACAACGTAGATACCGGGCTACAGCTAAGTCCTCAAAGCCTAAAAGCTCTCAAGCAATGGAGTAAGAAAAAATATGTATACCTCAACGAGGGTTTTATCGCCTTGCGGCAAGATGGTGGCAACCACATCGACCGCCCGGTATGTAAGGCTGGTAGTACTACTTTGGTCATTTCGCCCGATAACAAACTGGTATTGCCTTGTTATCATTTGGGGCTGGAAGAGGTGCCTGTCAATGGTGATTTATACAATGTATACCGCTCAGAAAAAGTACAAAAACTCGTTGCACTGGAAGGACGACTGCCTGAATGTGAAGGATGTGTAATTAATTGCTATATGCAACCCTCGTTTGCGGTAGAACTTAACAAGTATTGGTGGAAGGCATTACCCAGCACACTTAAGTATAACTATCTCAAGGGTACTTGGAAGGCTATGCTTCGGTAGCTACTAAAGCCTCAAGGCATGAGCTACAAGTTGCAAGTTACCTCCCGCGAAGGTCTGGAACGGTCTGAGTCATCGCCTCAGCTCGTGTCTCCACCATAGCCGTCAGGCTACTATTTTTTAGTGATTTAATCTGTCTTTCATTGCCAGATATTGATGTTTTAATCAGTGTTTGAAGATGGCGCGTTGCGTCCTCGCGCGTGCCCAGCCAAGCAAATTCTACTATGGCACACGCGAGGACGACGTGCGCCAGCAGCAAGCTGTTTTTTTAGTTTCAAATATTTCTGTGTAAAAGAGAAGAAACACTTAGTTTTTATGGTTTTCTGCTTAGCCTGACGGCTATGGTGTCTCCACGAGCTGATCGGAACCTCGAAAAGCACTGCTCTCAGGCTCTGTGACAGGGCGATTTAGCTCGTAAACTTGGTTGTGGAAACACAAACCAAGGCAAAAGGTACAAGCTATAAGTCGAAAGCTTGAGGCTGTAGCATCTTCGTATTTACAGGGTTCATAAGCCACTAAAATCAACTTGATATAAAACTGTAGAAGCTTGTAGAACAAGGAGCGCTTGCAGCTGTAGAGCCTCCTGACTACTATCTTCTATTTACGGGTTTTGTAAGTGGTTAAAAGTCAATATGTTATAAGGTATTGGGGATTTATTGAACAACTTCAGCTTGCTACTTATCGCTTAAAACTTGAGGCTGTATTAGCTCCCAACTAATAAAAAAATCTCCCTCCCTTACTACAATAATATGAAGGCATTTTTTTAGATTGCAAAAGGGGCAAGAATTTGGCTCTGTTTTACAATTTTAAACTTTTTTTGAATCTATGGAAGAACCCGCAATACAGGATAAAATCAGCGAATTAGAGGCTAAACTAGACAAACTGCCGTCGGAATCAGCTGATGAAGCAACACAAAAAGAACTGTATTTGGAGTTGGGAGATGCTTACCTGGATGCCAACGAGTCCGCAAAAGCAAAACAGTTGTACCAGAAGCTGTTAACCGAAACCAACGAAGCTTATTATGCCGCTGCCTGTTATGAATTGGGCAAAATAGCCCTTGATGAAAACGATTTTGCTGCTGCACAGCAAAACCTGCAATTAGCCATAGAGTGGGGGCAAAAAACCAACGATGAAAATACCCAGGCTAAAGCACACCATGCCTATGCTTTTATTATGCTACAAACTGAAGGTAGCACTACTGAAGAAAGTAAGGCTTGCCTTGACCATATTATGACAGCCGTGACTCTGTTTAGCAAAAATAAAAAATACGATAATCTGGGCAAAGCTTTTATGTTGCTTACAGGGTTTACCCAAGCGAGGCTCACCACCAACAAGGCCATTGCCTATTTTAAACAGTTGTTGGCACAACACGAAGAGGCTACCGATATACTTGGTTTTACTCATTATCATCTGGCTGCTTATTACGAAGCCGACGAAAACTCTAAAGAAGCTTTTAGACACTTTGAGCAGGCTTTGCATTACAAAAACAAGTTGAATATTGGCTCAGAACTGGGCGAAACTTATTACCACCTGGGGCTACTACACGACGAACAGGGCAACAGTGACAAAGCTTTTGAATATAACGTGATTGCTTTGCGTCACATGCTGTCTCTCGATGACATATCTACTTACGCAAGCATGGCGGTTATTTTTGTGCAAGGGGGTATAGAAGATTGTACAAATGCTACCCTCCAGCAAGAAGCTAGAACTCTATTGGAGCAAGCCCAAAAGCTGGACTTGTTGCCCCATACCGATGCTGAAGGAGCGACCGAGGATAGCGATGGCTTTGTGTATGACCATTCTTATACTGGCAATTTGCTGGAGCAAACCCGTGAAGAACAAGAACAGACCAAAATAAGCGAGCTGGAAGAGTTAAAAAATGATTTTGCCAAAAAGAAAGCGGCTTTGCCTGACAGTGCTGAGGATTTTGCCCAAGCAGCCTATGACTTATTGTCTAAGTTGGACGAAGGCATTGACCGTTCGTTGTTTTCGTTTTTGGCACGCAAGAAAAACAAAACCCGTAGGGCCGAACTGAACGATATTCTCAAAGAGAGTCAAGAGGCATTAAAGCAGGCAATGGACAGTGCCGATGATGACCTGAAAAGTATACTGGAAACCTGGAAGGGTAAACTGGATGATAATTTTAGGGAATAAACATATTTGCCTAAAACATTTTTAAAAAATAAAATCCCTGAAAAATAACACTTTTGGGGATTTTTTTATGCTGCTATGAACGCTATCTTAAAATTTTGAGCAAAACAAAAAACATGCTATCCACAAAATTTATCAGGAAACCTTCTCATTTTTTTATATTTGTAAAAAAAATGGCCAAACAAAACCATTAGAAAAGATATGAATCCCGAAAATTTAGAAACATATAACTCAGAGTTGGGCAACGACCCCGAATTGGATGGCAAATACCTGGGTACCATTACCAAAGACTTTGTAAAGGTGGCAAAGGTGCTTAAGGAAGCTTCTTATCAACTACGCTCGCGTGGTTTTGAATACCCTATTTTTCCGGTGGCAAAATATAAAATACCTGTAGGCGAGCTGTTGTTTGAAGGTAGTGACCTGGGGCTTGAGTGGAACTACTTTGTGTCGTACCGCGATATTTTTGTGCAAAACAAACTCATTACCAAGCCCACTAAGTTTGAATCGGCCTACAAAAACCCCGAAGAGTTTTGTTGCCTTTTTGTGGTAGACGAACCTTATTCTAGCTTTATGTTTGTGCCTTACCCTGACGAAGAGGATTAAAAATACGTGAAATTATGTTCCGAAAATTGTTTTCAGGCGGAAGCAATGATCCTGTTACCCAAGAGCTCATTGACTATAAAAATAAACTACAGGAAATGTCAAGCATGTTGCTTATCAACAGTAGTCGATTGATTGATGGTGACTTTGCCGAAAGTGCTTTTATATACCACATCTGGAAGCTTAACGAAGGCGATAAGGATAATTTGGTAGATTGGGAGTTTAAAAAACTGGTAGAAGAAGCACAGAAAGAACTGAAGTTGATCTATGCCTCTTTTAATAACCTGACCATTGCCAACCCCAAGCTACAAAAGGCGCCAGTAAGAAAGCTGTGTGAACGTTGGGAAATTTTGTTTCAATGGTTACGGGGCAATCAAATAACTGTTATAGAATTGAGCGAAAGCGGCATAGAAGACCTTTTTAGCGTTGCCGATATTTCGCCTCTGGAAAGTTATGAGCCTTTGCCTGCTGAACTGGAACAACAAAAACGTTTTTTAGATTTACCTTTTCGCTTTGCTACTGATACTCCTGCCCATGAGGTGGGTATTTTGGGCAAAATTCAAAACATCAAAGCCGAAATCAGACGCTTTATGGAGGGCAAGTATTGACGAGCCATAGGCAGTGAGTCATAAACTACAACAGTGCCCGAATATTTTATATTTTAGCAGGAATGCTGTAGTTTTACAAAGAAAAAGGATAATAAGAGTTGCCGTATACTATGGGACGGTTCACCAAGGACTAAAACAATAAAGAATGAAGCCCGATTTTAGCAAAATAGATTTTTCTACCACAGATACTCAAGTTTCGGATGAGGCTGGTATCGACCAAAAAAACTGGAAAACTGCCGAACGCATAGAGGTAAAACCTTACTATACTGCCCAAGACCTCGAAGGAATAGAACATTTGGGTTTTGTGGCGGGCATTCCTCCTTACTTGCGTGGCCCTTACGCCACTATGTATGTGCAACGTCCTTGGACAATTCGCCAGTATGCCGGGTTTTCAACCGCCGAAGAATCCAACGCCTTTTATCGCCGTAACCTTGCCGCAGGGCAAAAAGGGCTTTCGGTAGCCTTTGACCTTGCCACCCACCGGGGCTACGACTCTGACCACCCTCGGGTAGTGGGCGATGTAGGAAAAGCTGGGGTAGCTATAGACTC
The DNA here is from genome assembly GCF_947493425.1 of uncultured Microscilla sp. Classification (GTDB taxonomy): domain Bacteria; phylum Bacteroidota; class Bacteroidia; order Cytophagales; family Microscillaceae; genus Microscilla. Next base: position 13,904 of record NZ_CANLRP010000091.1, read on the forward strand.
GGTGCTGGATATGAAAATCTTGTTTGATGGTATTCCTTTAGACAAAATGTCGGTGTCAATGACTATGAACGGAGCGGTGATTCCCATCATGGCTTTCTATATAGTGGCGGCCGAAGAGCAAGGGGTAAAGCCTGAACTATTGAGCGGTACTATCCAAAATGATATTCTGAAAGAGTTTATGGTGCGCAATACCTACATTTATCCACCATTGCCCAGTATGCGCATCATTGCCGATATTTTTGAGTATACCTCGAAACACATGCCCAAGTTTAATTCTATCAGTATAAGTGGTTACCACATGCAAGAGGCAGGCGCCACGGCTGACATTGAGCTTGCTTATACGCTTGCCGATGGACTAGACTATATACGCACCGGGCTAAAAGCAGGCATGGACATTGACACGTTTGCTCCACGTTTGTCGTTTTTTTGGGCAATTGGTATGAATCACTTCATGGAAATTGCCAAGATGCGCGCTGGGCGTTTGCTTTGGTCAAAAATTGTCAAACAGTTTAATCCAAAAAACCCTAAATCGCTGGCATTGCGTACCCACTGCCAAACTTCGGGTTGGAGCCTGACCGAACAAGATCCCTTCAATAATGTAGCGCGTACTTGTGTTGAAGCTATGGCAGCAGCTTTGGGGCACACTCAGTCGTTGCACACCAACTCGTTGGATGAGGCAATTGCCTTGCCTACCGACTTTTCGGCGCGTATTGCCCGCAATACCCAGTTATATTTACAAGACGAAACCAATATTACAAAAGTGGTAGACCCCTGGGGAGGATCTTATTATGTAGAACGCCTCACCCATGACCTGATGCACCGTGCCTGGGAGCTTATTCAAGAAGTAGAAGAACTAGGCGGAATGGCAAAAGCTATAGAGACCGGATTGCCCAAAATGCGAATAGAAGAGGCGGCCGCCCGAAAACAAGCCAGAATTGACGCAGGCAAAGATGTGATTTTGGGGGTAAATAAATACCGCCCTGATGAAGAGAAAGAAATAGAACTACTAGAGGTAGACAATACTGCGGTGCTCAAGTCGCAACTGGCACGTTTAGCAAAACTCAAGCAAGAGCGTAACCAGGCAGACGTAGACACAGCACTTGCTGCCATTTCCAAAGCTGCTGAAACAGGCGAAGGCAACTTGCTTGACCTTGCGGTAAAGGCAGCCAGGGTACGCGCCAGCCTGGGAGAAATTTCGCAGGCAATGGAAAAAATATTTGGACGACACAAGGCAACAATTCGTTCTATTTCGGGCATTTATTCGGGAGAAGTGTCTGATGACGAAAACTTTAAGAAAGCCCTCGACATGGCAGATCAATTTGCTCAGTTAGAAGGACGCCGTCCCCGTATTTTGGTGGCAAAAATGGGGCAAGATGGGCACGATCGTGGGGCAAAGGTGATTGCGACAAGTTTTGCCGATTTAGGGTTTGATGTTGACATTGGGTCTTTGTTTCAAACCCCTGACGAGGTGGCACGTCAGGCTATAGAAAATGATGTACACATTGTAGGAGTTTCGAGCCTGGCAGCTGGACACAAAACTTTAGTGCCTGCTCTTATCAACGAATTGAAAAAATACGACCGTGAAGATATTATGGTCATTGCCGGAGGGGTGATTCCGCCCAAAGACTATGATTTTTTGTACGAAGCAGGCGTTTCAGGGGTATTTGGCCCTGGTACGGTTATTTCGGTCGCTGCCCAGAAGATTCTGGAAGAGTTGATGAAAGAAGAGGCATAAGCTTTTGTAAAGGTACACTCCAAAACGGTTGATTGGATAAATTCTGATCTGCCGTTTTTTATTGCTTACACTTTGCTATTCAAACCAAAAAATCATTGGATTTGGCGGATGATGGCTAAACTTTATTCATGTAATTAATGGATTTACCCCATAAAATTACTTTTATTTGTAGTGAAAGTATTTTATATATACAGGGGAGTAAGCCCCTCACTTATCATTTAAACACGCCCAATGGAATTTGAAACTTTACTACTATCTATCGAGGGACATGTAGCCACCGTAAAAATTAATGTGCCCAAAAAAGCCAACGCTATGACCCAGGCTTTTTGGAAAGAAATTAAAGAAGTTATGCAAGCCCTCGATCAGAATGAAGACGTAAGGGCTGTAGTGCTGGAAGGAGAAGGCAAACACTTTACCTCAGGTATAGATCTTACCATGTTTATGCAACTTAAGGCAGAACTTGACAAAAATGATTGCCCGGCACGTTCACGCGAAAAACTTCGCCATACTATTCTTACCTTACAAGACTCTTTCAATGCCATAGAAAAATGCCGTAAGCCTGTACTTGCAGCCATTCATGGGGCTTGCATAGGGGGTGGTATAGATATGATTTCTGCCTGTGACATGCGCTATTGCTCAGTAGATGCCTATTTTACTGTCAAAGAGATTGATCTGGGAATGGTGGCTGATGTAGGTACCCTACAACGCTTACCCAAAATCATTGGCGAGGGCATTGCCAGAGAACTTGCCTATACTGGGCGCAAATTTTCGGGTGAAGAAGCCAAAACAATGCAATTGGTGAATCAATGTTATGACTCACGCGAGACAATGCTTAAAGAGGTATATAACATTGCCCAAACCATTGCAGCCAAGTCTCCATTGGCGATTAGGGGTACCAAAGAAATGTTTCTATATACCCGCGATCATTCGGTAGAAGAAGGCCTCAACTACATAGCTACCTGGAATGCTGGCATGTTATTTTCAAAAGATTTGCAGGAAGCAGCAATGGCTGGAATGCAAAAACGAACCCCCAACTTTGCCAATTAGCACGCAGTGGTGTATGCCTTACGCTTGGGGTATATTTTTAGTATTCTTTGGTTTTGGTCAAAGATTTGCAGCAATAAATTTTCAACAATCATAGTGAGCATGTCGTCCTAAATACACAGGAAGAAAACCAATTTAACAATGAAGAATATTTTTTTGGAGGAGACAGATGATGGACCTCAACTAAATTTCAATTTTAACGATGGAGTCTTCGAAGTAAAGGGCACCTCAATGCCTGAACACCCCGACGAATATTATCGTGAAGTGCTTACTCATTTGCAAATTTATGTAGATGATCCTACTGCCAGTAAAACTACTATGGTATTTAAGTTTTTGTATTTCAACACAGGAACCAATCCCATTATTATGCGTTTGTTAGAAACCCTCGAAAAACTCATGGATAAATCTCACAAAGTAGAAGTGCAGTGGGTATATGAACATGACGATATGGACATGAAAGAGGTAGGAGAGTATTTTAATGCACTTACCCAACTTGACATTAAGTTGTTTCCTATTGAAAGTATAGATTAACCTGTTGGCGGTTATAACCATCAACCAAAAAAATCCTGCTTCTGTTATTCAGAAGCAGGATTTTTTGGTCGATATTTGGTAAGTACCAAAAAAAGCGAAGCCCGTAAAACACGAACCTCGCTCAAAGGTGGTTATGAATAAAAATATAATTAATGACGACGTACTTCGCCAAAATTGCAGCGTAAATTGATGCCTGCTGAGCCAAACCTTAGCTCTTCTTTGGTCAATGAGTTAAGTGGGTACTTGATGTAAGGCTCAATAAGTATTTGCATGTTCTTGGCTACCATATACTTCATTCCCATAGAAACATTCAACATTTTGGCAAAATCAAAACGGCTCAATGCCTCAGGTTGCGATTTGCTGTTGGTTTCTATTACAGTGGTCTCTAATCGTTCGAGTTGGCTTCCCACGCCTCCCTTATAATAAGCTTTGGAAATGGTTTCGCGGGTATTATGAGTGTAACGTTCCTCTAAATAAGCCAAAGACGATAACCCTACTGATACATATAAACCCCGATTAGTGTTTCTACTTAAATGGTACTGTAGGTTCACTGGGATGTCTAGCCCTACAAACTGCATGTTTATCGACCTTTGTTGCCCCAACGAACGACTTTCAGTGGTACCACTTGTCGTAATTTTTTGCATTGTAGCAATGGTAGGCAAGCTTGCCGACTGTCTCATGTTGAGTGATTGTCTGGTAAGCAATACCCCAGAAGTAACACTGAGCCTTTTGCCTAGCCTGATTTCGGACATTACTCCCCCTCCAAGGTTGACTTTAGAATCTTTTTCTCCTCTTTTAGAGTAGTTTACCAATGACGACAGCATTACCCCAAACTTCATTCTTTTGCCCTTGGGCAAAACAGCAGCATTGTTATATTGAGCTACTTTATTAGTAGCAACTTCTCTAAAAGAAGCCTGCTCAATCATTGCCACTCTATTAGTTGGATGGATGGCTTCATAGCTGGCTTCTTTCATTGCCAGGGCATGCATATCAAACTTTACTGCTTTATCGTCTGGATTCAACAATACACTATTTGATGAGTGCTTTGTCAAGTGATTGTTAGCTGCTATTTTATTTGCATAAATATTTTTATCTTTTTCAGTGTTTTCAATTAAACCTTTGTCAGCTATAGCATTTGTTGTTACTGTAGGCAATACACCATATTGCTTACTTGCAGCAGTATTTTGATTGGTTGAGGCTTTTTTGCGGTTGTTTTGGACATTGGCTACCCTATTATTACCGTGTGTTTTGTTGGTAATAGATGGAGGCAAAACCTTTACTCCCTCAAATCCCTCTTGTTGAATGTGTTTTTTGGCATAGATACCAGCTTGTTGTTGAGTAGGGGTGTTCCCCTTAAAATCACTTTGCAGTGTTTTATAGGTAAAAACTCCTCCCAACACTAAGATAGCTGCCGCTGCAACTTTTGCCGGAATTGATGTCAACAATGCACGCATTTTTCCAGATTTTTGCGCTTTCATTTGTTGCTGCATCATCTCCCAGCCCTGGGCGTTGTAAGGCTCTTCATGTTTGTCAAAAGTCTGACGTATTTTTTGACTTAGCCTTTCATCAAACAGCTCTTTCATACTCTATCTCGTAGTCAAAATTTTGATGAAATAAAACTCGTAATTTTTTCTTTGCCCTGGCCAGGTTTGTACGCGAAGTACTCTCTGGGATTTCGAGCATTTCGGCTATTTCTTTATGAGAATAACCCTCAATTTCATATAAGTTAAAGATTATGCGGTATTGGTTGGGGAGCTCGTTTAACAGTTTTAGAATGTCATTTACCGACAAATCATCTATAATATCCAAACGGCACTCTTCATTTCTTGCCATTTCAATATTGAGTGTATGACGGTGTTTCTGGTTTTTACGATAATAATCAATGGATGTGTTAATAATGATTCGGCGTAACCAACTCTTAAACGATAAGTTCTCGTTGTATTTCATGATGTTTTTGAACACCTTCATGAAACTATCGTTGAGTATTTCCAATGCCTCATCTTTTGAATAAGAATATCGTAAGCAGATACTCATAGCGTAGCCATAAAAATGCTTATACAGCATTTCCTGCGACTTTGACTTCTTCTTTCGGCATCCTTTAATTATTTCTTTTTCTAGCGACTTATCCACAGGCTTATCTAATAATTATAGTTCCGACTGTTGTTTAATTTTAGAGCAAAGTGCAGTGAACAGTTTTTATGCACCGTTCAAACTACAAATTTCCAAAGTTTAAGTGTGAATTATTGCCATAACGAAATAAACTTTGTGAATGTCTCACTATATCACAACAATCTTTAAATTCTATTTGACATTTATTCGAACAGAGATGTTTAAATCTCTTTGTTTTAAATAAAGTTGATACAACTTTGATGATAAGATCAAGGGTTTGCTGTTAAATTTAGTGATGTTTGCGTTTCACTTTGCTAAATAAGTAACAGCACAAAACGTGGCAAAAGTTCTGTGCTGACTACTTTTCACCTACCAATCCATTTAAGCGATAAGCTTATATGAGCAATTGTATCTACTTCACGTAAAGACAAAAGGAAATGCTACATACCCTTAAATTTTTTCTCTTTTTCTTTGATTTATATCAAAAGTAATAATTTTATAACTTTTGAAATTTTAAAATATACCAAATCCAAACGATTTTATAGGTGTGGTATGTTGGCATAGACAAAGTAAAAGTATAATTGGTTGTCTACTTGGATAATAAAAAATTAAATGGATAAAACAGATGTGTGCTTTTTGGGGTTTTATGTGATTATTCTTATAAAATAAGCACGATAAACTTATCAATAAAAGCTTCACCTTATCAAACAACAAGGTTGATTATTCACTGCTGAGTCTGTAAATTTGGTACTAAAAAAAAACATAAGCGTAAACCATTACTAAAAACTCATCGGTATTTTTAACTTTCGAATCATTTGCTTATACTAGCTATCTCATAAATATTTCAAGAAAGAGTAAAATATTACATAGATGCCGATAAAAGATATAAGCCGTCGCTATTTTCTAAAAACCGGAACCATAGCCGGGGTTGGAGTAGGTGTTTTTGGAGCCAACGTAGCCTTTGGAAAAGACGACCGAAAGGTCAAAATTGGTTTTATTGGGGTAGGGCTTAGAGGCCGCGAACATCTGCGCCTCGCCCTGCAACGCAAAGACACTGAAGTAGTGGCTATTTGCGATATTGACCCACAAGCAATCAAAACTTCTCAAGAAATGATTCGCAAAGCCGGGCGAAAAAAAGCAGTGGCATTTTCTGAGAACGAACTATCTTATAAAAAATTACTGGAGCGTACCGATATACAAGGGGTGATCATAGCTACTCCCTGGCTGTGGCACACCCGCATGGCGGTAGACGTAATGAAGGCAGGCAAGTATGCAGGGGTAGAAGTATCTGCTGCCAATACATTGCAAGAGTGCTGGGATTTGGTAAACACCTCTGAGGCTACCGGAATGCCGTGCATGATCTTAGAAAATGTGTGCTATCGCCGTGATGTAATGGCAGTGCTTAACATGGTACGTCAAAACATGTTTGGCGAAATGATACACCTAGAGTGTGGCTATCAACACGATTTGCGTCATGTCAAGTTTAACAATGGCAAGCAGCCTTATGGAGGAGGGGTGGAGTTTGGCGAAAAAGGCTTTTCTGAAGCCAAGTGGCGTACTGCTCACTCAGTCAATCGCAACGGAGACTTATACCCTACCCACGGCATAGGACCAGTGGCCAACTATACCAATATTAACCGGGGCAATCGCTTTTTGTATTTAACCTCTACTGCCACCAAGTCGCGTGGACTACATAACTATATCGTAGAAAAAGGAGGTGAAAATCACCCCAACGCCAAAGTACGCTTCAAATTGGGCGACATCATCACTACTGTAATCAAAACAGCCAATGGGGAGTCTATCATTGTAAGCCATGATACCAATTTACCACGTCCTTATTCGCTGGGATTTAGGGTACAAGGTACCAAAGGGCTTTGGATGGCTGTCAACAACTCATTGTTTATTGAAGGTACCAGCCCTAGGGCACATGTTTGGGAAAGTGCTCGAAGCTATTTGAAAAAATACGACCACCCGCTTTGGAAAAAGTACGAAAAAGACGCTACCGGAGCCGGTCATGGTGGCATGGATTATTTTGTGTTGCATGCTTTTGTGGAGTCTATCAAGCGCAAAACCTCTACCCCGCTCGATGCTTATGATGCTGCTGCCTGGAGTGCCATTACCCCGCTTTCAGAGCAATCTATTGCCCAAGGCAGCCAACCAGCTCATTTCCCCGATTTTACCCGTGGGCGTTGGATGAAACGCAAGCCCATATTTGCCTTAGACGATCAGTACTAAATGTTGTGCAGTAGTTTTTTATGATTGCTGAAAGCCTCGTTTTCAGGGCATTATTAAAAGGTGAGATAGATGAATGGTTGAGTAATGCCTAAAATCGAGCTTATGAGGAGAGTTCAGAGAAGCTTTTCAACAAAAAAGAAGAAATCATACTTTCCACTTCTCTGAACCCTCTTGTTTTATTAAAAATGAAATTTTTCGCAAAGCCTTTAGACAACAATGCAAGAGGTTTGTACATTCATAAAAGGGGAGGGAGTTGGCACCTCCCCTGTTTTTGCGTAAGAACATAAAGCCGACAACATCAAGCAAAAGACACCTTACCCATTGTAAGCGCGGGTGCTTCACCCAAAGCATAACCTTCTCCTGCCACACATTCATTGGCAAGCACTGCCATCAATACTGCTTCTTTGGCGTCAGGCACAATGCTACTCAAGCTCTCCATGTCAACAAACACACAGTGTGGCAAAAGCTCCTGAAGCCAACCCATCAGACAAACGTTGTGGTAACCTCCACCGCTTACAATCACCTCTGCTTGTGGCATATCTGGAATCCGTAAAATGGCTTCGGCAATCGTTTCGGCGGTAAACCGGGTAAGGGTAGTTACCCAATCTTCGGGGGGGATGTTGATATCAGGTAGTTGTTTTTGAACCTGTGCGATATATTTTTTGTTGAAAAGCTCTGCACCAGTGGTTTTAGGTAAGTTTTCCGTAAAAAACAAATGACTTTTCAAAGCGTCTAGCAGTAACTTGTTTACTGCGCCCTGTTGGGCAATGCTGCCACCACGGTCATAGGTTTGAGGCGAGAAAAAATGTTGCATAGCCCAGTCAATCAAACAATTGCCTGGACCTGTATCTGTAGCAAATACTTCTTGGGGAGCTAACGAAGCAGGCAAATAAGTAAAGTTGGCAATGCCCCCAATATTCAGTAAAATTCTATTAATACCTCGTTTACTAAACAGCATGTAGTCGGCGTAAGGCGCCAGTGGAGCACCCTCTAGTCCAGTAGCCATGTGTTTTTGTCTAAAATCACTAATGGTGAGTATTCCTGTTTTAACAGCAAGGTGGTCACCATCGCCCAGTTGAAGCGTAGCATTGGGCAAGGTAAGAAGATTGTGAAGCCTTTGTGGTGCATGATACACGGTTTGTCCATGACTGGCAAGCAAATCTATATCGGCAGGGTCAATGCCCCATTGTTCTAATGTTTCTAATACAAACCGGGCGTGAAGTTCAGCAAGCCAGGCGTGCAGTATGGTCACATCCTGTAGCGAGACATCCTCTTGTGATACTACTTCTTTTAAGCGATGCTTTTGGGGAGAGGAATAGGGGTAAGTATAAAATTTGAGTAGCTCTATGCTGGATTGTAGTCCAGTACCTTCTATACGGCAAAGCGCCATATCCAGCCCATCGAGCGAAGTGCCAGACATTAGCCCCAGGATAAGTTTCTTTGGTTTTTCGGCAATAGAGTAGAGTTGTTGTAGGTTTTTGTTCATTACTTGCTATTGGGAGTATATTTAAAAATAAATTTTTTAATACTCTGGGTAGTACAATTTTGCAAGATAAAAGCTATTGCCATAAAATAATAAAAAAAGGCGCAAAAACCCAAAGGGTCTTTGAGCCTCAGACTGATTATAATTTAAAAGCAAAAGCCTAAGGCGTTAAACTTCCAATTATATTACACATCACAAACTTAACAGTTGTAAGTGGGAATAACTGAGTAATAATGAGTAACAGTGAGTAATTAGGCGGTTTTTGCCTATTTAAGAGTTTGCCCAACTCGCGGTGTAAGGGTCATAATTGCACTTTGAGGGTTTAGAATATTCATTTTCTGGGTTTTGAATGAATGCTCGGCAATCGGTACAAATATGTCTAAATTCACAGTCTTTACAAATTTCTACCTGATTTTTGTTAACCTCCCAAAGTTTTTTGAAATCTTTTTGTAGCATTGCCTGGTGCAATGATACTTGAGCGATGTTGCCAAAAGATTCGGTTAATGAAGGGCAGTTTTTGATTTCTCCTTGGGCATCAATGCCAATTTTTTTGTTAAGACAAGTATTAAACTGATGAGACTCTGTCATCGTTTTGGTGTCAATGCTAAAATAAAAAGGGTCAATCACCCCACAATGATCAGCCGATGTAATCTCATAAGAAAGCAAGATCATTTGCCCCAGCGAAAAGTCGGTACCAGGTTTCATCACAGGTCTTATGCCCGATTCCGGAGCCCCATGAAGCACCAACTTATGAATGCGTGCATTAGAAACAACCAAAGCCTCAGCTGCTGGTATATCAAGCAGGCTACCATGCTTTACCACCAACTCTATTGACTTGAACCTGCTTCGCTTGGTGCTTTCCAAGTGGTTTTCTAAGGTGTCTTTTGACACATCAGTATAGTACCTTAGCTGTATGTGGTCACAGCCTAACTCTTCGAGCTGGGCAAATATCGCCTTGAAATCATGACTTGACGCTGCGTCTATGTCAATAATTGCATTGTTGATGTTAGAGTAGGTTTGCCAGGTCATGTCCAAGGGTGGGAAAAACTCTGGAGTATCTGTCCAAAAACCTAACTCGTTTTCAACTAAAAAATCAAAATACTCATCCAGCGTTTCGTCATAGTCATACGCTTCTTGTATTTCACTATAGGTCTGGTGCTGGTGCTCTGTAAGTATAGTATACAGCGAGTTTGGAATAAGCTTTATTTCGCCCCGCTGCACATCACAGATGGTACTTCTTACGGCCCCTTTGACTGTTACACAACAGGCAAACAGCTTAAAGTACATCTGTGCTTGTTTAGGATTGGTCATTGTTTAGTACTTTTGGGTCAAAAATTTTTGAAACAGGTTTATTGAGTGGGTATACATCATAAAAATCAGTCTGATGCAAATCAGAGGTTTCATTTTTACGAATTTCATGGTTTTCCTCTGCATTAGAGGGCATACGTTGCGCCAGTTGGATATAAGGAGGGAGTGTTTGGGCGATTTCTGCGCCAAAGATCTTTTCTAATCTTGGAAAGACAGTTTCTTTTTTTTTCATACGTTTTATTTAATTCAATACTCCGCAATAATTTTATATTGAAATAATATATTGATAATCAGTGGTTTATATTTGTTTGAGCATTTGTAATAAAAGCACCGATATACATTGGCATCTAGAGGCTTGTCCCTGCCTTGGCATTTTATGCGTGGTTCTCTGGTTGATTGTTGAGCAAATAGTCCGCAATTTTCTTCTCCAGATAATAGTTACAAGGAAGCGATACCATGCCAAATTGCCCGACAGGGTTTACTTCCAAGAAATAGAACTCATTGTCTTGAGTCACCATAAAATCCAGCGAACCAGTATTAAGTTGAAGCTCATGCATTAACTTATCAATTTTTTCCTCCAAGTCTTGTGGTAGTTGATAAGGTACCGTACGATTTGGTTTGGTCATATTATATACCCTAAAATCTACTGCTGTTTGTTGGTCTAACTGAGAGAAAATAGCCATACTATAACATTTTCCATCTAAGTAAAACACCCTCAACTCATACTTCTTGACAATCTTTTCTTGCATCAATGCCGGAAAGAAGTTTTCTGGCAAGGTTTGGATAAAATCTTGGGTTACCTCAGTAGTATAAGAGCAATAAGTAGCATCGTCAAAAGATATAATGGCTACTTCTGACAAAGCCTTGGTGATTACTTCCAAGTCCAGGTTTAAGGCATCTTCTTTGGCAGTTAGTACAAAAGCTTGGGGAATGGTAAGCCCTATTGCTTGTGCCTGATGCTGAACAATGAGTTTATTCAGTGAACTTTTAAAGTAATTGCCCAGGTTTCTTTTTTGAGAAAGTAAAAAAAATAAATACTCTTTTACAATCGCCCATTCTTGAGCCAGTTCTTCCGAAATATCTACATGATTTGTATCAAGTTGCAGAGAGTAAGCAGGATGGTCAGCAAAAAAAGATTGACCTTTTCGGTGCCAAAAGGCTACAATGTCTTTAAAATATATTTTTTGTTGGTTTACTTGAATAAAAGAATTGTTGGCTCCTTTGCCTGATACAATGTGTAACCGTTGGAGCGTATTATCTTCATCAACCCTTACCACAGTACCACCTTTTCCATCAATCCAGTCAATGATGTCATTGGTAGAGCTGTCTATTTTACGGGTAGCTATTACAATCATGATTTCTTTATTGGCTAAGTGTAGTAAGTAGCAGCAAGTCCTTAGATACCGATGAATATCGGTGCAATTAGCTATAAGCTACAAGTAAAGATAACTGTCTCATAATATGATAGTTATACTTTCATATTAGGTATATTTAATTCTGTCTTGGTACATATACTGTAAAAATAACCTGCCCTATTGAAAGTAGCATCAAATATATGGTTTCTTTGAGTTTCATTGGCAAGTTACTTTTAAGTGTATGAAGTAATTTGTGGGAAAGCGCTAGTGCACTGGGGATTAAATAAATACACTATTTATTCGAGGGTATTTTGTTTGCTGACGCACTTCGAAAAGTGCGCAGAGTTAGTTTACAATTCCGATGCATATCGCATGCGTCAAAGCTTAATTTTACGAACACTTAAAATACCATCAAAATCATCAAAAATGACTCTTTTAGGCGCAACTCCTACGGAGCTGTGTCCCGCTTCGTTTATTTTTTCTACCAAGGTTTCGCCCCACTGGGGCTAATATTCGTAAAAAATGGCATAAAAACGAGCAAAGAGTTTTGAACGATTCCATAAAAATTGTGATTCAACACAACTTGAAGCTGGTTTTTACAGGCGGAATTTTAAGCCCTGACCAATGCGATGCATATCGGAACCGGAGCTACGTAAACTTTTTGAAGTAAAGTAAGCGAGCTAAAGACTCCGAATAATGTGGTAGGAATTTAGTTTCCAGTGCACTAGAGTTAAAAAGATGGTAGCCACCCCAAAACAAAGGTAAACTACCATCAGAATTTATAAGCATTCAGGCAACCAATGGTCAGACCAAGTCATTGCCTAATACAGGCTTTATACTACATCCCCATCTTTTACGTGTACCGGGCCACCTGGGTAGTCGTTATAAATGGTTTTGATACCGCCTTGGTACCCACCTTTGCAGCCTTGTTTCTGGATATTGTTCAACTCCTGGTTAGAAAACAAATCGCTGTTTAGTTTACTTAACTTTTTCATAATAATTAGATGTTTTGTTTGTTTTGTGATGCGTGTTATGGTTCAAATAGCTTATACAGCGTCCCCGTCTTTGATGTGCACAGGACCGCCTGGGTAATCATTGTAAATGGTTTTGATGCCACCCTTGATACTTTGCTTCTGGATATTGTTCAACTCCTGGTTAGAAAACAAATCGCTGTTTAGTTTACTTAATTTTTTCATAATAATTAGATGTTTTGTGATGCGTGTTATGATTTAAAATAGTTTATGCAGCGTCGCCATCTTTTATATCTACCGGGCCACCTGGGTAGTCATTAAAAATAGTTTTGATGCCACCCTTGATACTTTGCTTCTGGATTTTGTTCAGCTTTTGATTAGAAAACAAATCGTTGTTTAATTTACTTAACTTTTTCATAATAATTGGATGTTTTGTGATGCGTGTTATGATTTAAAATAGCTTATACAGCGTCTCCGTCTTTTATGTCTACCGGGCCACCTGGGTAGTCATTATAAATGGTTTTGATGCCACCCTTGATACTTTGCTTCTGGATTTTGTTCAGCTTTTGGTTAGAGAACAAATCGCTGTTTAGTTTACTTAACTTTTTCATAATAGTATAGATGTTTTGTAATAGTGAATAAAATATAAATTAAAGTGTATTTAGTACACTGTAAATTAAGTAAGTTGTTGTTTATTTCGAGATTATTTTGTTCTGTGATGATTATAAAAAATAGAGCATAGCCACTAGCTACGTGATATTTTTTATAAGAGATCAAAGGGCAAAAGCTCACAGTCCCGAACTTGATTCGGGGAAGCCGAAAAAAGCATAAGATATTTAGTTTACGGTGTATTTAGTCGCGAACATATACTGTGTACATAAAAGTAACCCCACTGTTGGTTTGTCTGGGCTCGCTTTTAGCTGTCATGTCGCCACCTTTGATGCTTTGCTTCTGGATGTTGCTTAACTCCTGGTTAGAGAACAAATCGTTGTTTAGTTTACTTAACTTTTTCATAATAATTAGATGTTTTGTGATGAATAATAAGTAGATAAATATATATCAACAGATAAACCGCACATAGTGCGTGATTTTATGGTGTTGCGTATTAACTGTGAGGGTATAGTAATCCCCTGCTATATATTAGATTTTAGCATAGCCTGCTAAAACCCAGATGTAGTTTACTGTTGCCTTATCGTGTAAAAGACTAACATTATTTGTAAAAGCGAAATTGAACTAATCCAATAAGGCGATGTGTTTGTTTGGTCAATAGTATAGACATAGATCACCCGTTCATACAGGGAATAACTGCTGTGTACACCTTGGCGAAATGGCATAAATACTATGAGATCAAAAACTGAAAAGCCTTGAGTATAGTGAGATTAGTGAATGAGGTAATAGAGTTTAAAAGGTGTTAAACAGAGTTTATGAGGGGATAAAATACTATGATTGGGTTGACGATTATAATTTTTCATGGTAATTGGTTTTATGGTGTTAGTATAATTGGTTATTGGCATCGCAAACATAGTAACTTGCAATGCAATGTACAAGTGATTTGTCTATTTTTTTAAGAAAAAATATATAACTTTTTTAATATATACTCGCAAATTTTATTTGGTTTAAGTGGCAAACACCGACTTAAGTAGTTGATTTTCAGTTTTAAGAAGCAAAATTTTGCCTTAAGACTCAATGAGTAATGGCTATGTGCTTTTTAGTGAATAAGCACTGGTTTGCTCTCATTGTGGTAGCGATCTACTGCGCTTACTGCATACCTGTACCGGAGCCTACTGCGAGGCGGCATAGGTTCAACATAACGTTTATTACGAGTGATTTGACAAATATACCGAGGTTGGGTATAGTCGGGTTTGATTTGCTCAGGAAAACGATACACCACATAATAAGTAGCTGTATCACCATCTATAGCTGGGCTTGGGGCGCTCCATTTGAGCGAAATTTTAGACGATGCCCTTACAATGTATACATTTTGAGGAGCTTTAGGGGGCATGCGATTTTTCCAAGGCATGGTTGGAATCAACGCAGGGTATTTATACAATTGTTGCCGGAGCGTGTCGGTTACTTTTGCTGGGTTTTTTTGCAAAAAATCAGACCTAAAGTAGGCGTTGCCCAAAATACTGCGGTATTGCCGGGTCATCCTTACCTGATTGGGCAACTCAGACACATGTTTCCAGTGGTCATCCTTGTCGTTTTTTATTTTATAAAATGCGTGCCCTATATAAATATGACGGCTATAGGCGTGTTTTGCCCACCAAAAGGCTAAGGACTTAAAACTGGCGCGTGGGTGTTCAATACTCCAGTAAAGCTGGGGCACCAGATAGTCTATCCAACCTTTACGCAACCATTTCAATACATCGGCATATAGGTAGTCATAGCTAGATTGCCCCACTTGGGTATCTGAGCCATTAGGATCCTCGCTTTTATTGCGCCAAACCCCTAAAGGACTAATGCCAAATTTAAGGTAAGGTTTAATGGCCTGAAGTGTATCGTGTACCTCCTTAATCAGTAGATTTACGTTTTGGCGTCGCCAATGGTGTACATCTTTGCTATTGCCCCCATACTTCATAAAAGTGGCCTGATCTGGAAACTCAAGCCTGCCTTTTTTATAAGGATAAAAGTAATCATCAAAATGTATCCCGTCAATGTCATAACGTTGGGCAATATCGGCCACCACTGCCTTAAGGTAGTGTCGCACTGCCGGAATACCAGGATTAAATTGTTTGTGTTTGCTGTATATTACAAACCATTCTGGGTGGCGTTTTGTGATGTGGTTGGGTGCAGTAGCGTCGTGTTTTATGTTATACACTGCCCGATAAGGATTAATCCAGGCGTGTAGTTCTATATTGCGTTTGTGGCATTCTGCCACTAAAAATTCCAGCGGGTCCCACAAAGGTTCAGGGGCTTTTCCTTGCTTGCCTGTGAGCCATTGTGACCATAGTTCAATCTCACTTTTATAAAAAGCATCTGCCGCTGGGCGTACTTGAAAAAAAATAGCGTTAATGCCACTTTTTTGATGAAAGTCGAGTAGCTTGGTAAGTTCTTGCTTGTGTTCGCTGGGGGGAGCCCCTTTCTCTTTCGGAAA
Organism: uncultured Microscilla sp.; assembly: GCF_947493425.1. GTDB lineage: Bacteria > Bacteroidota > Bacteroidia > Cytophagales > Microscillaceae > Microscilla. The sequence continues at coordinate 29,769 of NZ_CANLRP010000091.1, forward strand.
GTCCATGTGGTCAAACGTGGTAAGCCATACTGCCCTAAATTCTCGTTTAAGCTTACGCTTGGTTACCTTCACATTGTTGCTACAGCCGAGTAGCCAAGGCAACCATGCAAGTAAAAAGGCTTTTGCCCAATGTTTAGATAAAAAATGAAAGAGTGCGCGCATGACCATCGTTTACAGTAGTTGAGTTTTTAGATAAGCCACGAATATACAGTTTAGTCAGGAGTTGGGCAGTGTGTAATGCGTAGTTTTTTGGTAGCTACCAGGTGTTTCTCGCTAGGTGACACGACAAAATAATTAAGAAGTGAGACTGTACAATGATCATTTGAATGAAAATTGCCTCTGGCAAAAATACCATTGTATTTTAGTTACCAGAGGCAATAAGGTGTTTTTGAGATTAGCATCACTTCACCAAATCAGAGCAAGCGCAAAAATGCCCTATTTATTGATGGAGCCATTGAAGGGCTTCGGTTTCTGACGAGAAAAAGCGAATATTTACAGATTGAGAGTTTTCTTCTTCGAGAAGTTGATTTACACTCAATTGTGCGATAAACTCTTCGGGATAAATCAACGCCCATTTGGCGATACCTGCTGTAATTAACTGAGGTAGCAGTTCATTGTCAAGCCAGGCTTGTTGCTCAGGGCTTATGGGGTAGTTAAAGTTCCGAGAGTCAGAATACAACTTTGAGGCATTGTTTGCTGCAAACAAATGAATCTGTTCTTTACATTCGGCAGTAAACTGATCGGCATTCATAGTAGTGGTACCACCTTTCCAAATAGACTTGAGTAAACTTTCTTCTTTTACTACAAAGTGGCTTACAAATTCACTTTCATACAATTTCTCCATGACATAAGTAGATAATGTTCGTATATTGTTTATTTGTACCTGATCGTTTGAGATAGGCATAGCAAGCATTGTAAAATGCTAAATCCGGATGAATATAATAGCTTGAGCTACTTTCAATTCGTTTTAATGTATACGAGACAAAAAAAAATAAGGTCTGGTATTTCAAGGTAGGTATTGCAATGCAGTGTTCAACCTTGAGCGGAAGAGTGTGGTTTCTGATGTGTTTTGTGTAAACTAAGATGTTTAGCCTAAACAAGCAAAGATACGTTTTCCATCCATACTTCCTGACGATCTTCCCAACCCATGAGTGCATTAAACAAAGCCAGTTTTTCAAATTGATAAAGGCTTTGGTAATGAATATCAGCGGTTTGCAATACTCCCAACTTTAGCAAACGGGCACGTTGTGTACCCAGTAATAAAGGGCGACTAGGGGTAAACCACCCTTGACCGTTCCAGGCAGCCACATTACAATAATAGGAGTCGGTAATGTACCCATTTTGTATCAGCAATACATCGTCGTGAGCACCTCTTTGGGCAAAAAGTGCCGTCAGCGCGGTGCGATCCATTTTTTTGTGTGCATATTCCAGCCCTGAAGCTTCTACAAGTTGTAAGCTTTGGATGGGACGAATACGGTATGCCTCAAAGCTTACCGACTGCACCTGTTTGCCATACACTACTCTACACTTATAGCGTTGTCCTGGCAACCATTCGGCAGGAGCTCGCAGGTGTGTACTGAGCAAAAGCTCATCGTTGCATTGCCATACCTCCCGACGTGCCCTATCGAGGCGTTGCTGGTGGGTGTCTATATGGTAAAATTTACCGTTTTCAAACCTGATTGTTTCTAATAATGGGTACATATACCTTGTCCGTTAATTCTTGGTACTCAGCCAGTGCATTGCTAAAAGTAGTAATGCCACCACCACTTTTAAAATATAATTTTCCGTGAATGTTTTCTATAAAACGAATCATTACCCCACTATCGAGCATTTCACCATCAAAATAACCAAAAACTCCCGTGTAATAACCTCTTTCATAGGTTTCTGCTGCCTTGATCACCTCTACTGTTTTCTTTTTTGGGGCTCCACTGATAGAACCAGCCGGCAATAGTTCAAACAAAATGTTGCCAATATGCTGGGCGTAATCATGAGGTAAGTCTCCCACTACTTTGGAGCTTACCTGTAGCAACGTTTTGTCATGAGTAGCCACCTCATCTATGTATCTAAATCGGGCAACATGTACATTTTTAGCCACTTTACTCAAGTCGTTCCTGATGAGGTCAACAATGGTAGTATGTTCTGCCATTTCTTTAGGGTTTGCCAATATCTCAGCGGTGGCATTGGGTAAAGACGCATCTATGGTACCCTTCATAGGGTAAGACGCAATACGCTGTTGCTTGATTTGTACAAAAATTTCGGGAGAAAACACTACCCATTCGTCTTTGTACCATAGTTTGTAGCGTGCTTTACTTTGCCAAAAGACCTCTTGCAGCGATAAGTTGGTTTCTATAGGTGTAAGCATCGAAAGGTTGAGTAAATAAGAGTAGCCAAAATTGATTTTTGCCAAAGCCTTGTCGAAACTTTGTTTGTATTGAGCAAAGGGTACAGGTTTTTTATTAAAAATCACTTCTTTTTGAGGGGGGGTATTGGGTAGAGGCAAGGCGTTATTCATTCCTTGAATATCAAATAAAACTTCCTCAGGATTTATTTCATTCAACGGTAATACCACTGGTTGGTTAGTCTCAAAGTCAACGATAAACAAAAAAGGGGTTTTAGCCGCCCCATATTTGTTCATTTGCTCAATTGCTTGTGCCTTATTCATATATTTGCGTTTTGTTGCGCAAATAAAATAATAAAACCTTGAAAAAGTTGCTCATAGCAGATAGTTATGATTCATTTACCCATAACCTTATTCAGTTGATAGACCAGCACAAGCATTGTGCTTATACCTTGGTAAAAACTGATCAGATAGACCTTGATCAGGTAAAGAAATATGACAAGATTTTGCTAACTCCAGGGGCGGGTTTGCCCAAAGAATCGGGTGATTTGCTGGAGTTGATCAAACACTATGCACCTACCAAAAGCATATTAGGAGTATGTTTGGGGCATCAGGCCATAGCCGAAGCCTTTGGCGCACGTCTTTACCAGCTACCTCAAGTGTTGCACGGACTTACCCAAACTATGCAGCAAATGCCTGCGTCAAGCCCCGCCCGTTTGTTTACCAATTTGCCCACCAATATTCAAATAGGATTGTACCACTCGTGGGTAGTGTACCCCGATAGCTTACCCCAAGGTTTAGAGGTGACTGGAGTGTTGGCAAAAATAGACAGTACTTTGCCCCATTTTAAAGCATCTACCATGCCCGATTTCCCGTTGATTATGGCAATGCAACATTGCCAATACGATGTTCATGGCATTCAGTTTCATCCTGAATCGGTCATGACTCCACAAGGGCGTACTATTCTATACAATTGGCTGGATACTTAGAAGTTTCTTTAAATTAAGAGTTGAGAATTAAGAATTGGCGCGAAGCGATGCTTTTCAATTAAGAGTATCAGAGAAACTATATAGCTACCAAGCCAAAAAACAACTTCCCTGTTTTGGTCTTAAGGCTTTAGCCAGACCAAAACTTGCCAACCCTAAAGCTGA
>NZ_CANLRP010000092.1 GCF_947493425.1 uncultured Microscilla sp.
GTCTACGGACTCCACACTCTGGACTAAATTACGAATGAGCGCAAAGCGACACTAAAAAACTATGGTCTACGGACTCCAAACTCTGGACTAAATTACGAATGGGCGCAAAGCGACTTTCTTAGTTGGGCAATCTCCATTAGCGAAAGTTTGCTTTCGATCCAGTCTTGGTCTAATAGCCAACGTACATAGGGTTTGTCGTTTTGCAATAGTTGAAAAGGCTGGTTTTTATATTTGCCAAAGTTGAGCGTACGGGCATCGTTCAGTATACTGATCTGAAATTTTTGGATAAAAGCGTCTATCTCTTTGTAAGCTTGACCATGCTCATCAATCCGAAGGTTTTCGCCCCGTTTCTTTTTGTAGTTTTTGCCCAAATACATCCTGATCCGGTTTGCCTGCAAAAACTGATAGCTTTTCATAGTAATAAACTGTAAAGGATTGGGGTACAGCTCTATGCTCTGCAGGTAAGGCAGTTGCTCCAGGTTTTCTATCACCTTGATTTTATTTTTGCCCAGGCTCAAAAACTCAATTCCTCGCAAAAATTCCATATTTTCTATTTTATTGATACAATTGCCATTCAGGTACAAATGTTTAAGTTTGCCCAAGTAATGTAGATTTTCTATCACTGAAATTTTGTTGTTACTCAAATCGAGCAATTGGAGATTACGAAGGCGATCCAGCCCTTCTATTTTGCTAATTTGGTTTTTGGCGAGCTTCAGTGCTCTTATTTTTTCAGACACTATGTCAGTGCTTAATCGCGAAATACGGCGATTGTCCAAGGCTATTTCCTGAAGCTCTTCAATGGCTGTATGCGGGTAATTTTTACGGAATACCTCTATAAACGACTCCTCGGTAAAATCTTCTTGTGGCAATAAGCTTTGCAAAGCAATTTGTAGCTTGGGGTCTACCTTGTCAGACAACCAGGGTTGATTGAGTAACCATTTTACATAAGGCAAATCATTTTTCAACTGGCTTACTGTGAGTCCTTTATATTTCCCGAAAGGGAGCGTGAGGTATTGTGACATGAATATTATTTTAAAATATGTAAGAATATCGTGAGCACTTGACAAGGTTTATAAAAGCCGCGCAATTTATGCAATCTGGCTGCACCAGTCAAGGTTTTTGGTTATTAGATTAGAGCCGGAAGTTAGTTTGAGAATTACGAATGACTGAATTACAAGTCTGAGAATTACGAATTGGGCGAAGCCATTCGTCAAAGGCAAAGATCCCTATAGTCGGTTTAATCATTCGTAATTGAACCACTCGTAATTCATCTTCTCATACCCTAATATTTATAACAAGTTGTAATAAAAAATCTTTTGTTAATAGACTGTTAAATTACTTTTGAAGCCTTGCCGAAGGTAGTAAAGAGCCGAAGGTTATTTGTAATAATGAGGCAATCTTTGCTAACTTGCTTGGATTATTATTGATCTTCAGACATATCAGTGGAGGTTTTACAATCATAGGACTGAATTACACAACCTTGCCAAAACAATATTGTCATACAACTGCTTCATTGTAAACGATTTTGTCTGAGTGCTTACGCTTGCTATTGGGCAGCAAAGGTGCCAAAATAAACTTTATTAATCCAATCTGTATAACGAATGAAACAAAAGTATCTGTTTTTAATGCTGATGTTGCTATGTACTACTATAGCACAAGCACAAGTAACTTACCCAGTAAACGGGGTAGCCGATAACCGCGAAGGTTATTACGCTTTTACCAACGCCACCATATACACCGATTACCAAACCAAGGTAGAGGGAGCTACCCTTGTCATACGCAATGGTAAGGTAACTGCGGTAGGCAAAGGAGTAAAAGTGCCTAAAGGAGCCACTGAAATCGACCTGAAAGGAAAATATATTTATCCTTCGATGATTGACCTCTACACTGGCTATGCGATGCCTAAACCCAAACGAAGCCGAGGCTTTAGCTTTGCTAGTTTTGCGGCAAGCATCGACCAATTTATTTCTAAAAAAAAGGGGGCTTATAACTGGAACCAAACCGTGTTGCCTGAAGTAAACGCCGAACAACTTTTTACGATTGACCAGAAACAGGCAAAAAAATGGAGGAAAATGGGCTTTGGCACAGTGCTTACTCACAAACAAGATGGGGTAATGCGTGGAACCGGAGCCTTGGTAACACTAGCAAACGGGCGCGACAACGAGTTGATACTGAAAGGACAAGCTTCTACCCACTACTCTTTTAGTAAGGGAAGCTCTACCCAACCTTACCCCAACTCTATGATGGGGACAGTAGCCTTGATTCGCCAAACAATGCTCGATGCTGACTGGTATGCCAAAGGAGGCAGTAAAAAAGAAAAAAACCTTTCGTTAGACGCATTCAATGCCACCAAAAAGTTGCCTGCCATATTTGAAGCCCGCAACTGGCAAGATGCCTTGATTATAGACAAGGTAGCCAAAGAGTTTGGCAAAGAGTTTATCATTCGTGGCAGTGGCGACGAGTACCACCGTATTGCCGAAATAAAAGCCACAGGTGCTTCTTTTATCCTACCCTTACGCTTTCCAAAAGCCTTTAAAGTAGAAGATCCTCTGGATGCCGAGATGGTGTCGTTGGCACAAATGAAACACTGGGAGCTTGCCGCCACCAATCTGGCACATTTAGAAAAGGCCGGAGTCAACTTTGCACTTACTGCGGCGGGTAATCCTGCTTTCTGGAAAAACCTGAAAAAAGCTATAAAAATGGGCTTGAGTGAAAAAACAGCGCTCAAAGCTTTGACGCATACGCCTGCTCAATTAATGAAAATGGACAACCAATTGGGTAGCCTCAAAAAAGGAATGTACGCCAACTTTATCATTACTTCGGGCAACTTGTTTAAAGGAAAAAACAGTATTTACGAAAACTGGGTACAAGGCAAACGCTATGTGCTCAAAACAATGCCTACGCTTGATTTACGTGGCGTATACGCCCTGACTTTGGGCACCAAAAGCGGCTATGAACTACACGTAAGCGGCAAGCCAGGCAGCCCTAAATTTGCAATTAAACAACCTGGCGACTCTACCAACACTAAAGTAAAAGGTAAAATGTCGGGAAGTCTGGTAACCTTGAGTTTTAATTTAGACAAGAAAAAGAAAGGTGCTTTAAAGACGCGTTTATCGGGTTGGGCAGCCGAAAAGAAGTTTGCCGGAACCGGAGAAGATGCTGAAGGTAAAACCATTGCCTGGGCTGCTACTTATAAAGGCAAATTGCCTCCTCCCCCCCAAAAGAAAGACAAACAAGGAAAAGGCAAGCAGGGAAAAGGTAAAAAAGGCAATAAGAAAAAGAAGCCCGCTGCCAAATCTGAAATGGGCGAAGTGATTTACCCATTTGTGGCTTTTGGCAACAAAGAAAAGCCTAAAGCCGAAGATATGCTCATTAAAAATGCGACCGTATGGACCAATGAGAAGGACGGCATACTTGAAAATACGGATGTATTGATCAAAAACGGTAAAATTGCCAAAATAGGTAAAAACTTGTCGGCAGGTGGTGCCAAGGTAGTAGACGGCAAAGGCAAACACTTGACTCCGGGTATTGTAGACGAGCACTCGCATATTGCCCTGCGCAGTGTAAACGAAGGCTCTCAGTCTAACTCTGCTGAGGTAAGAATGGAAGACGTAGTAGACTCTGAAGACATCAACATTTACCGTCAGCTATCGGGTGGGGTTACAGCTGCCCAATTGTTGCACGGGTCGGCAAACCCAGTGGGTGGTCAATCGGCATTGATTAAACTTAAGTGGGGAGAAGCCCCCGAAAAACTGCTCATCCCTAACGCCGATGGATACATCAAATTTGCCTTGGGTGAAAACGTAAAACGTTCTCGTTATGGTTTTCTGGCACGAGGACGTTACCCTCAAACCCGTATGGGAGTAGAACAAGTGTTTGTAGATGCTTTTACCCGTGCCAAAGAATACAAAGCAGCCAAAGCCAAGGGTGGGGCGAGCTTTCGTAAAGACCTTGAGCTGGAGGCTATGCTGGAGGTAATGGAGAAAAAACGCTTTGTAAGTTGTCACTCTTATGTACAGTCAGAAATCAACATGTTGATGAAGGTAGCCGAACGCTTCAACTTCCGGATCAATACTTTTACTCATATTTTGGAAGGTTATAAAGTGGCTGACAAAATGGCGAAGCACGGCGCAGGTGGCTCTACTTTTTCTGACTGGTGGGCATACAAATACGAAGTAAAAGATGCCATTCCTTACAATGCGGCATTGATGCATCAGGCTGGAGTAGTAGTGGCAATCAACTCTGATGATGCGGAGATGGCACGTCGCCTCAATCAAGAAGCCGCTAAAGCAGTAAAATACGGGGGCGTACCGCAGGAAGAAGCCTTGAAAATGGTGACCTTGAACGCTGCCAAGCTGCTGCACCTCGACAAGCGCATTGGCAGTATCAAAGCGGGCAAAGATGCTGACTTGGTATTGTGGACTGCCAACCCTTTGTCTATTTATGCCAAAGCCGACAAAACCATTATTGAGGGGGCGGTATACTATGACGCCAAACAAGACGAGCAAAAACGTGCTGAAGTGAAAAAAGAACGCACTCGTTTGATCAAAAAAATGATGAGTAAAGGTGGCAAGGGTGGTGGCAAGCGTCCTATTATGCGTCGTCAGCGCTTGTTGCATTGCGACGACTTGGGCGGTGAGCGTATCTTGTGGCACTTAAGCGGTGACCAAGACAAAGTGCATACCGAACAAGCCACTGAGCATAACCATAAGAGATAAAGTTATACCAGCACTTGGTTGTCAAATACCAGGTGCTCATAACCAAGAGATAAATGATAAAAAAAATCACATTCATTTGGGCGCTCTTGTTGCTGGCGTGGCAAGCGCAAGCCCAAATACCTACCCCGGCAAAGCCTCAAAGTGCGCCTATAGTGCTGCAAGGGGGCATTATTCATGTGGGCAATGGGCAAATAATCAATAACGCGAGCATTCGCTTTGAAAAAGGTATCATTACCGAAGTGGGCACCAGTGTAAACACCTCTGGAGCCAGGGTGATCAATGTACAGGGCAAACATGTGTACCCAGGATTGATATTGCCCGACAACAACTTGGGTTTGCACGAAATAGGGGCGGTAAGGTCTACCTTAGACGTGAGAGAACAAGGTTTGTTTAACCCTGAAGTACGCTCGGTAGTGGCTTACAATACCGACTCGGAGGTAATCGCTACCTTACGCAGCAACGGTATAATGCTGGTGCAAGTAGTAGCAAATGGTCGCTTTATCGCAGGAACTTCGAGCATTATGGAGCTAGACGGCTGGAACTGGGAAGACGCGGTGCATACGATGGATGAGGGCATTCAAATGCAATGGATTCCTCGTATGTACAGCGGACGGGGGCGAACTGTTCCCAACCGTCGATTCAAACAACAGCGCCGCGAGGCAGAAAATATGTTCCGACAGGCAAGTGCTTACGCCAAAATCGACAAACCCGCCAAAATAAACCTCAAATTTGAGGCAATGCGGGGCTTATTTGACGGCAGCAAAACCCTGTATTTATATGCCAATTTTGCCAAAGATATTGTAGAGGGTGTCACTTTTGCGAAAAAACATGGAGTAAAACGGATCGTTTTGGCAGATGGTACAGAGGCACTTAAAGTGGCAGATTTTCTCAAGGAACATAACATTCCAGTGATTTTGCAACGCCTGCACCGTTTGCCGATGTATACAGGCACTGGAGTAGACCACCCCTATCGCTTGCCTTACTTGCTCAAAAAAGCCGGGCTTACCGTGGGCTTGAGTTATGACAGCAGCGAACCAATGGGTGCCCGCAACTTGCCGTTTCAGGCAGGCACAGCGGCAGCTTATGGGCTCAACAAAGAAGAAGCGCTGCAGCTGGTTACCTTGAACAACGCCAAAATATTAGGGATTGACAAAAAGGTGGGAAGCCTGGAGAAAGGCAAACAAGCTACCATTGTGGTGTCTAAGGGTGATTTGCTCGATATGTTGGGCAACAAAGTAGAGCACGCTTTTATTCAGGGCAAGCAATTGGATTTGCTCGACAAGCACAAATATTTGTACAAACTCTTTAAAAGTAAATATGATGCAAAGAAGAAATAGTATGCAAACATTCATTTGCGTTGTAGTATTGCTTTATGGAGTAGTATTTTTGGCGCAAGCCCAAAGAATAAAACCAGCTGACCCGCAAAGTAGGCCTATAGTAATACAAGGAGCCACTATTCATGTAGGCAATGGGCAGGTAATGAATAACGCGAGTGTACGGTTCGAGCAAGGCATCATTACCGAGGTAGGCACCAGTATCAACACCAATGGTGCTCAGGTAATCAATGGCAAGGGCAAACACGTATATCCGGGCATTATTGCCCTCAACACTCCAGTAGGTTTGGTAGAGGTAAACGCGGTAAAGGCAAGTGTTGACCGCAGCGAACAGGGAAACTTTAACCCTAATGTACGGGCTCTTACCTCTTTTAACACCGACTCTGATGTGCTGCCTACTTTACGCTACACAGGGGTACTATTGGTAGAGGCTACTCCAGATGGAGGCATTGTATCGGGTACTTCGTCGGTCATGGAGCTGGACGGTTGGAACTGGGAAGATGCCGTGCTCAAGGCAGATAACGCCATTCATATAAACTGGCCTGCACGTTTTTCGCGAAGTCGTCGCAGGGGCACCCCTTTTGGGGGCAAAGCCAACAAACGCCGCCAACGAATCATTCATTTGTTGACCAACGCCATGCGTGAGGCCAAAGCCTATGCTACAGTAGCCAAACCAGCCAAAGTAAATCTTAAGCTGGAGGCAATGAGGGGTTTATTTGATGGCAGCAAAACCTTGTTTATTCACGCAAGTTATAGCAAAGACATTGTAGAAAGTGTTCAGTTTGCCAAAACCCACGGGGTACAAAAAGTAGGTATTGTAGGTGGTTATGATGCAGTCAAAGTAGCTGATTTCCTCAAAGAACACCAGGTTCCGGTAGTGATCAATGCTACTCACCGTTTGCCGTTGATCAATCACCACGATGTAGCCTATGCTTACAAACTACCTGGCATGCTTGCCAAAGCGGGGGTACTTACGGGGCTTACCGTAGGCAATGAGCGCGGCATTAGTATGGCAGACCATGGCTGGAGGGTGCGTACTTTGCCTTTTCACGCAGGCACGGCAGCTGCTCACGGCTTGGGCACCGAAAAAGCAGTTGAGATGATTACCCTGAACAATGCCAAAATACTGGGGATTGACAAGCAGGTGGGGAGCATAGAAAAAGGTAAACAGGCTACTTTGTTTATTTCAAAAGGTGACGTGCTCGACATGCTGACCAACGACATAGAACACGCTTTTATCAGGGGTAAAAAGCTTATTCTGGATGACAAGCAACAGCAGTTGTACCGTCGTTTTAAGAAAAAGTATGATTAGAGCTAAGTCAAAAAGGTATATAGTTTTTTTCAATGACCAACTAAATTACGGGGTGCTGAGGCGCCTCGTAATTTTTTTTGTGCTGTGAACAAGGGATTTATTACTTCAAAAGTACCGTCATCGCCTCAGATCGTGTCTCCACGAGCTGACCAAAACCTTCAAAAATAATGTTCTCAGATGCTGTGATGAGGCGAAAGCTTCGTAATTTTTTTTGTATTGTGAACAAGGGATGTACTAACCTCCCTATCACTACATTTTATTTATCATAGCATACAAGGTAAGTTTTGAGGCGATAAAAGGCAACATGAATAGAATAATCGCAGTATATTGCTATAGTGAGGAAATGCCTCATACAACTTATGCTAGTAATTCAAACAATACGTGATCAATGACAATGAAAAAACACTTCTTATTATTCAGTATATTTTCTTTGCTGATGTTTGCCCCTTCTTTATTTGCGCAAAGCCTAAGTTTGCCTGCTACCAATACCGATGCTAAAGCCCAACAAATAATTGACCGCTACCTACAGGCTATAGGGGGACGCGATAATTTGGCAAAGGTTGTGAGCTGGAAAATCTTTGGCAAGATAAAGAGTAAAGGGGTAACAGTCGCCCTGAGCGTTACTCTCAAATATGATAAAGTACGTATGGATATGGAAGCTATAGGCCAACACTTTGTTCAAGCCTATGACGGAAAAGATACCTGGGAGGTGAATCCTATGGAAAATGAGGGTAAACCCCGCTACACGCTCAACTCCAAACCTAATGCATTAATCACCATTAATATGTTTTACCCTATGTTTTTGATTGGCAGAGACCGAAACCTGGCGGCATACGACAGCACGGGTACCTGGCAGGGCAAACAAGTACAGGTGTTACATTATGGCAAAGGAATAGAACAAAAAGTATATTATTTTAGCAAAAAAACGGGGCTATTACTCTATCGCAAAACCTTTAGTATGGTTACCAATATTTCAGGCTATGCCAAACAGAAAAATGAACTGGGGCTTTATTTGCCCACAGGCATAAAAACAGAGACTCCAGGCGGTGTTTTTGTTATAGACAGTACCCAAGCCAACCCCGAAGTAGCAGATAGTATATTTACCTACAATAGCAAAACAAGTTATACTACCAATCAGTTTGCACATTTGATCACTGAAGGTGAAACTCTGAAGCCTGACCCTGCGCTTACGGCAGAGCAGATTTTGGCGAAACATGCCAAAGTAAAAGCTGATATAGACCAAGGAGTAAAAAGTATACAAATAGAGTGTACAGTGTTTTTTAATAAATCAAAAAAAGGCTTTCCTATGTATTTTGTTTCGTTGTTGGAAGAGAACAAAGAGTATGTGGAGATAAAGCTGGGAGATAAGGCATTTAAATCGGCTAAAAACGAAGGTGTTTCTTGGGAGATCAACCCATTTAAATCGAAAGAGCCAAGAATTCTAAAAAAAGAGGAGAAGATAAGCTTTAATTTCTCTGACAGTGAGCTAGTCAATTACAAGAAGAACGGGCACGAAATCAAATACGTCTCCAGAGTGTATATTGGTCAGACACTTTGCCACAAAATAGCTCTTTTGAAAGGCAAAGACACTACTACTTATTCTTACCTGGATGCCCAGACCTATGCGGTGATAAAAAGTAAAGGTGAAGAAGGTACTGGTTATTTCTTAAAACAAGAACGTACAGATGGGCGATTGTTGCCAAAATTTATGTATATGATTAAGGAAGGGGGCATGCACCTTATTGTCAAAGTAGATAAATATACCTTCAATGCTCCAGTAAACCACCAATTGTTTGAGTTTCCGGGCAGAAAAAAATAGCGTACAATGGTGCCGTAGTTTTAGAAAACCGCAAAAAATACGAGAAGAAATGACAAATTACGAGGTACTTAGGTACTTCGTAATTTTTTTTGGCGCAGAAGCTGTTTTTGAATGAATACAAAAGTAAAAAGTCTCTCAAATAGCATGTGTATTTGAGAGACTTTTTGATGATATAAACAAAGTGTGAAGCTTATGCCTCTTTTTCTGTTTTGTTATCACTTTTCTTTTTAAATCTACGGTTGAACTTCTCAACACGTCCCGCGGTATCCAAAAGCACATTTTTACCAGTGTAAAAAGGGTGAGATTCAGAAGTTACTTCAAGCTTTACCAATGGGTAAGTATTGCCATCTTCCATCGTAATAGTATCTTTTGCTTCGATAGTAGAACGAGTGATGAATTTAAATCCATTAGAGGTATCTGTAAAAACAACGTCTCTATATTCAGGATGAATATCTTTTTTCATTTCTCTTCAGTATTTTAAATAATTATAATGACTTCTCATTCAAAAGGCTTGCAAATTTAGGTATTTTTACCAAAAGAGTAAAACATCTTTCGATAAAACTTCATATTTTATCGGCTCGCCTGCTTTATTCATCCTTACTGCTGGTTTGCATTTATTCAAGTAAGCCCTATTTGTCTTTTACTTCTACCTTTATACGATGGATATTGCGCACATCGCCTCTGAACTTTTCGGTCACCTTTAAAATGGCGTGTCCTGGCTTAGCTGCCTCAAAAACATAGGTTTTGATCGCTTCATCTCCCCCACTCATGTGACTTTTCTCTGGGTTTTTGTAAGTATAGTTTGACTCGACAAACTTGAGCACAACATCGTTTTGTACAAGAACACTCACTGTATAGCCTACCGAACCATGCACCGATGCTTCATAATAGGCTTTTTGTCCCTTTGTAAGGCTCACTTCACCTTGAAGTGCCGAGAGTTTTACCATGTTTTTTTTAGGCTGATTTTTTTTAGCCTGGCTGTTTTGTGCTGTCGAGCAGCTCCACAGTACGCACAAGGCAAATACCAGCCACAGGTAGTTCATTTGCATCATATATTTTATAGGTTTTAAGGGTATTGAGGCAAGCAAGTTACATAAAAAGTGGTGATGCAGGGGGGTATAGTTCACCAATGGCAACTTTAGCACACCCAATCTAAGGTTTGGGTTTATAAAGGATGCATACTGGCAAATTATTCACGATGGTTTATTTATAATGATGACTGCGCCACAAAAAAGCCCCTATCTGTTTGTTGATAAAGGCTTTTTATCTTGCCTAAGCATCTACCCAGTTATCAGTAGAAAACTTAGAGATTTGCACTTTTCCGCAACGAAGACATACTCTTTTCAAACTATCACCCTTCCACTCATGTCCTAAGATGCGACAACGAAGAGGCGTTTTGGGTTTTGATTCTTTCTCTTGCTCTTCCATATCATTCTTTATGTTAATTTGGATATCAGTCACTGTTTAGCCAAGCAAAGTACGCTTATTTTTTCAAAATTTTAAAACGGTTATGGTGTTTTATTTTGAAGTTTTTGACCAAAAAGACTGGCAAAGTAGTTGAATGAAACTTTTTTCGTGTAAAGTTAAATTTTCCTTAAATATACGCTAGTATTAAAGAGGAAATCTAATATTTTTTTTATAATAAAGGAAATAACAGGAAGGCTTTTATAAAAAATAACTGAGGTATATTTGAGCACACAGACAAATGCCCTCCACACTAAGGTTAGGCTGTAGTAGCTTGATAACCAGCACATCAACAATGACCAATTTTAGGCAATAAGTCAACCAACCCTCCATTATTGCTTCCCGCAAACTGCACAACGCGGACTAAAGCACCTAACTTACCTTGTAATAAGCTTTGGCTTTGTAAATCCATTCGTCAAACAGATTTTCCATAGGTTGGTTCACCCCTCTGATGCCTGCTATTACATCGCTTGCCCACTGAAGATATTCCAGTTTTCGGTCTAACGACCAATTATCAGGTGGGTTGATTACCAGGTCGCGCACATTGCATATTTTATCGGCCAGCTTTAACAACTTGGCATCATATGAAGCAAAGGGAGAGGTTTCTATTTGCAGCTGTTTGCGGGCTTCCCAAAACAAGTTTTTATCGTCGGTTACTTCCATTACCAACGCTGCCACGTCATCGCCAAACACTCGCTTTATTTCTTCTTCGGTTGTGTTGGTATCTTCTATAGTATCGTGCAAAATGGCCGCAATCAATAAATTGGTGTTGTACGCTTGTCCGGTTTCTATCAACACATGGGCTACCTGTATTGGGTGGTTGATGTAGGGAATGTTCTGGGGTCCCTTTCTGCGTTGATCTTTATGTTTAAAAGCCGAAAACTCCAGTGCCTTAAACAACGCTGGCATGTCAATCATTTTGTCAGACATAAATTGTTTTTTTGGTTATATGAGCTCTAAAAGCTCTTATGTTACATCAGGTTCTTGCGGCAATAGCCTGTCTTTCCTCCAGCCACTCAATCTGTCAAGTACACAGTCGGCGATCAGGTCTGCCTGTTCGGTAGAATATTGGTGATGATACTCCACAAACACAAAAAAATCGTTGAATATCTCATATATTTTCTTTTTTGAAACTCCTTTAAACGACAATTGATACACGTAGGCTTCCAAGGCAACAAAGTCATGTGTATCTAAATAACTACGTAATAATGTCCGATGTTTTTTAAGATTGTTCAGGCGCCTTTTCATCTGGCGCATATACTTGTATACATAAGGCTGCGATACTTCCAGGCAAGCCTCATGGTGATTATACCACACCAAAAGCAACTCATGGGTGGCATCATAGCTACACCCTTCCCCCATTAGTTTATGCATCATCAGATGCAATACCCTGGTAGCATTTTCTGACTGAAGAATCTCATCAAAACTACGCGAAGCTATTTGAATTGCTTTGCTCATATAATTTTATTCACTTGACAAGTCTGTCACTTTTAATGAACTTGTTTACGGTTTATGCTTTGAGAGCAAAAATTTAATTTTTGATTTCAGGCGAGGCGTGTAAGACGGAGTTTAGCAACGCTAAATCAGGGCTAAATCAGGGCTAAATAAGTATTTACACAACGATGCATGTAATCAAAAAGCTAGTACCTCAACCTCTAAATACCTGACACATTATTTCGGCGATATTCGCGCCCTGACTTTACTTAAAAAATATCGCGTAGCTATGGCTATGCTCAATTTTTGAAGTTTGTCAGAGAACAAATCTCATCCAAAATAAATAGTGCATTTACTTAGAGGATAAGGTACTAGTGCATTGGGTACTAAGTTACTCACATATTCTTTGGCGACTTATTTAATCCCCAATGCACTAGTTTTGAATCATTTGGAGAACCGCAGCCCTTTAGGGCAAGCTCAGCGAAGCTAAACCTTCAACAAGCTCAATACTACTTTTGTTTGGTCAATTGCCATACGCCATGTGGATTAAAAAACAAATCATCTTCAGGGTATTTGTCATAATATACATGCTTGAGCACATACTTGGGTTTTTCTGTTGTCAAAGCAAACGTATGATCATTGGCAAGCTGAAGGTCATCCATGAGCAACGATACCAAAAAAACATCTAGTACTTGCAGTTGCCCATCGTTTACCCCGTTGTCTCCTATAAAAAAAACCTGTCCTTCAGGGTAACCAATCACTTGCATGCCGTAAGATAAATAAAAATGATGGTCTTTTACAATAGTTACAAAAGCCCGGTACAAATCTATCAGCTCATTGTTTTCGATCAATCGTTGCCAGTCTTTTTTAAGGTGTGCCACCCCCGAAGATTCTATTTTTACGGCAATACCGCCCGCATTGAGCAAAGCCCCTCCTGCCTTGAGCAGTTCGCTGGCAAAAGCCGGGGTACCCGCCTCACCTATAATATATACAGTACAAGTGTGCTTGTCTACAGCTTGTATGTCTTCATCTGTAAAAGTTTTACGCCCACAATAAGCATAAGAAATCTTTAAGTCAGGGTCGTGGTCATATACCTCAAGCTCAAAAAAAGCCTGAGTTTTGGTGTTTATCAATGTACTACCAGCACAAATAAAGTTGTCATTGCAAGCTGCAATCAATTTTGGTATTTCTTCATGGCTTTTCCAATAGCCCGGTACCCCAATTACTGCTTTCATTTTTTAATCCGTCGATTTAGCCCTTATATAGTCGAATTTTCGAAAGTTAATTCAAAATGTTCAAAATCCCTATTGTAGCCACGGGTGTTGGCTTTCGCCCAATGGCTGCTAAATATTTTATACAAAGAAAGCCTGCCCAATAATATATTGAACAGACTTCATCTAAAAACTACCTTGTTTGTTGTAAAGTAGTGCTTATCCTCCTACAACAAATCTTTTGGTAGTATGATGCTGTGGAGTGTATAATTCAAGAAAATACACACCTGCCGGTAAATCACCTACTTTGACTTGTCCGTTGGTCACTTTGCCCTGCTTGATGGCTTGCCCGGTAGCATTTCTGACGGTAAAAGTTGCCTTTACAAAATGCACTGACCTGCTTTTTAGCTGTAGTATTCCCCCTTTAGGCATTGGGTTAGGGTACAACTCTATTTCGTCAAATTGAGCCGTTGCCTGTCCACTCATTCGAGCACTTGCCTTGCTGCCAATATTTACGGTGTAATCTTCTACCTCACCATACGTAAAGTTTTCGCACGAAGTAGGTACCCCATTGTATTTCATTGACACCCGCATACGGGTAGCACCTGACAATGCCGTAGATGGAATAGCAATGGTACCCGATACTGGAGTATTTCTGGTCGCACTTTGGGTAAACACCTGCTCTCCGGCATCGGTAAAGTCACCGTCTTGGTTAAAATCAATCCAAACACTGTAGCCCTCATTATACACCGTACCTGTCCAGGTAGGAGTAATGATAATGGCATTGCTACTGCCTTTGGCTACAGTAGCCACCAGTGAGGTAAAGTCGGTGTAGCCATTGCCATCGCCCGAAGTATTGTCAATACTGCCAAACTGCACCTTGCCAATGTATTCATCATTTACATTATTACCCTTAGAGGCACAATAAGTAATCGTTACCGCCAAGGTAGTAGCACCTACACTATTGCTGAGAGCAGAGGTATTGCCTGCGGCATCTTTAGCTTTTACCGCAAAGGTATAACTCGTATTGGCAGCCAAACCAGTGGCAGTATAAGTAGTCGCGTTGACCGTGGCTAATAGGTTGCCACCCTGATATACTTCATATCCGGTGACGCCTATATTGTCGCTGGCAGCACTCCAGGCCAAACCCACGCTATTGGCAGTTACCCCGGTAGTCGCAAGGTTGGCAGGCACAGTAGGCGCTTGAGTATCTGGGGTAGATACCGAAGAGCTGATACGTACATTGTCTATGGCAAGGTCGCTGCGCCAGCTAGAGCCGGTTTTGCCCTTGAACTGTAGCTTGATAACCGACCCGGCATAAGCGCTCAAATCTACAATGGCGTTGTTCCACGCATTGCCTACTTGACCACTTTTGTTCCATACAGTGGTATAAGTGGCTCCGTCGTTGGTGCTCACCAATACTTCCAATGTTCCCATGTTGCTGCCATACATGTGATAGCCAAACTCTAGCCTGGCTTCTGAAAGACTGCTCAAATCTACACAAGGGCTGTTGAGCAAAGCTATTTTATTGGGGCTACCCGATGCATTAGATGAGGCTTCGAGATACAAATAATAATCACCGCTTTGCGCACTCGAAGGGCCAGTACCATTAGAGGGGGTGCTGCCCGAATAACGTCTCCAATCGATGTTGTCGTTGGTGGCGTTGTTCCAAACTCCTAAACCACCTTCAAAGCTCTCAACATAAGGAAAGTTGTTAATGCCTGCACAAGCCTGGGTAGCTGGAGTAGTAAAACTAAATGAAGCGCTATAGGCCGAGGTGGCACCGCTTGTACATTTGCTACGTACCTGTGCCTCGTATTGGGTAGACGCAGCCAAGCCTGATATATCAACGCTTGCGGTGCCCGACGAAACGGTAGTCCAATTGCTGCTGCCTGCCACCCGGTAGCGTACATCGTAGCTAGAGGCGGAGTTGGCAACCCAGGTCAGGGTAGCGGTGGTGGGTTGTACATTAGACGAAGCCAATCCAGTAGGTGCGGCTCCGGCTATAGGGGTAAGTTGCACATTTTTTACAATGGCTTGCTGGTCGCCAATGGTGACCCCACTAATGGTAACTGATTGATAACAGGCTGCTTCTACCAAAATACTGTAAGTACCCGCCTTGATTGGTCGATAGTAATCGCCTTCTGGCAATTCGGTGGGCACCCACGACTCATATCCCTCTTTGCCTACTACAGTTACTTTAGCCGCTATGGGCTGGTTGGTCACGGCATCGGTCACCACCCCACGAATACCGTAGTTTACCTGATTGAGCAACCCAAGCAAAGCATCACGGTTGTAGTTCCAGTAGTTTACCAACTGGCTGGCGGCCGGGGTTTTAGCATTTGATAGTTCAATGGTTAGTTCACGTCCTTTTTGATAAAAAATCTGCCAGTCCTGACGTCCACCCTGTACCTCATACCAGGCGTAGCCATTGGTAATGCCGTTGTTACGATCGTCGAAGTAACCGTTGGGGCTGTTTACCTGACAATGGTCGCGGTATTCTTCAGAAATATGCACGAAGTAATCTTTGTCGGGGTGATTGCCTGCGTAAGTATCCCAGGCATAATTTACCAGTTCAATGCCTCCGTGAAAGTTGGCCGACAACACAAAGTGCTTGTTGGCAGCAAAGTTCATAAAAGCCTGTGTTTCTACCTGATAACTATTGCCATCGGGGTGTGCGCCATCATCAGGGTCAGGATAGTTGCGGTTGAGGTCTACATTGTTGGCATTGCCACGGGTAGCGTTGGCCACCGAAGTATTGCCAGGGCTATTGCGAAAAGTACCATCAGGGTTTGCCAAAGGGTTGATCCATACTTCGTTGTTGTCCAATAAGAACTTGATCTCGGCGTGACGTGGGTGGGTAGCATCGTTATAAGCCTTGAGCAAATAATCGATCAGGTTGAGCATCATAGGGTAGCCAGCTATTTCATCGCCGTGCATCGACGAGGTAAACATTACCCTGGGTTCTTGCTCGTTGGCGCTTACGTTGTCAGAGAGTTTTACAAACAACAAAGATTTATCGCCTTCGGTAGTGGCACCAATGTTTTCTACTTTGCACAATGTTGGATTGTTTGAGGCAAAAGCATTCATCATTGCCTCATAGTCGGCATAGGTAGGATAAGCAGTGAGCGGAAAAGTGGTAGCGCGCACGGCAAGGTCAGAAGTCATCGTTCTTTTGCCCACCACATTGTCGGCAACGGCTACTTTAAACGCAATACTTTTTTGCAAAAAGGCGGCAAACTGATTTTTGTTGGCCATTACCTTCACCGTTTTGGTGGCATCGTCGTAGTGTACAATGGCCAGTTGTTTGGTAACAGTGTTCAACTGCGATTTGTGGTTAATCTTAAAGGTAAAAATCACTTCTCCTTTAGAGCGCAAATACTGTTTTGCCAGGGCTTTGCTTGTATGTTGGGCGTAAAGCGATAAGCTGGTGATGCAAAGCACCAGCCAGGTAAGCATGATGGATTTTTTCATTGCTTTTTTTGATTTATGTTTGTGTGTAGTATAATTTATGTCCTAAACATAGGTATAAATACTTGCACCATCCAACTATTCAAGCAACAAAAACAATTAATATATGGCAAAATCTCTCTTACATAAATTAATATTTTGATTTCACAAGTGTATCTTTATTTTATTTCACAAAAATGTTTAATGGCTTTTCATACGTTCTGATCACTATTTTAACAAAAAAACTCTGCCTGAAAGTTGAGCCTTGAGCTCCTTCCTCCTACAGAGTTTTTTTCAGGAAAAATCTCACACTAAAACCCTAACAACCTGGCATAACGGTCTAAATGGTAGTTATAATCGCCGAAAGTAACTTGGGCTACGCGGGCGCGTTTCATAAAAAAACCAATTTCTTCGTCGTCGGTCATGCCTATGCCACCAAACATTTGTATGGCTTCGTTGGTGACCAGGCGAATGGTTTCGCCTATTTTGGCTTTGGTCATGCTCGCCATACGCGAGAGGTCGGGATTGTTTTGGTCTATAGCTTGTAAAGCTTTGATGACCATAGATTTACAAATTTCTATTTCGCCATACATCAATGCGGCCCGGTGCTGCAGTGCCTGAAACGAACCAATGGGCACGCCAAACTGCTTGCGTTCTTTGAGGTATTTCACTGTGCGCTCAAAAGCTTCGCACATAGTGCCCAACATTTCTGCCGATATGCCAATACAGGCAATATCTAACACTTGAGTAAGCACCTCAAAACCTTGGTCTACCTGACCTAATACTTCTGCCGCTTTTACATTCTCAAAACTGATAGTTGCCGCATTGCGGCTGTCCATCATTTGTTGGTGGCCTATCTCAATTCCCTGGGCTTGGGCATCTACCAAAAACATAGTCAAACCTGCCTCGTCGCCTGCTTTGCCCGCAGTGCGTGCCACCACAATCAACTGGTTGGCTACTTGCCCATCTAACACAAACACTTTTTTGCCGTTGAGCACATACTCATTGCCTTGTTTCACCGCGCTCATTGTCGTTTTTGCCGGGTGGTGCTGGCGTCTTTCATCAATTGCCAGGGTCACTATCAGTTCGCCAGCGCCAATGGCGGGTAATAAACGTTCTTTTTGGGCAGCATTGCCTGCCAATAATATGGCATGGGCACCTACCAAGCCAGTAGACACCATCGGCGAAGCGGTAAGGGTGCGCCCCATTTCTTCGAGCAACTGCCCCAAGCCTACATAGCCAAAGTCGAGCCCACCATATTGCTCAGGAATTACGAGCGAAGCCCAACCCATTTCGGCCATTTGTTGCCACAATGCCTGGTCGTAGCCTTGCTGGTTTTTTTCGTCTCTTAATTTACGTAAAGCGGCTACGGGAGCTTTTTCTTTGAGAAACTCTGCCGCAGATGTTTTGAGCATTTGCTGCTCTTCGTTTATAATTAAAGCCATAGTTGTTTTCTTATCAAGTAATCTGTTGAGCGCTACATAAGTAGCAGCAAGTCCTTAGATACCGATGTATATCGGTGCTACAAGTAAAGATAACTCTCTCATAATATGATAGTTATACCTGCATATTAGGTATATTTAATTTTGTCTTAGTACATACAACAGGTAAACCTACATCAACACTTGTTGCTGGTGGCTCCTGCCTTGCCACTATTTACCCAAGCCCAAGGATATGTTTACTAATGATATTTAATTGGATTTCGGAGGTGCCTCCTTCTATAGAATTGCCTTTGGTGCGGCAAAAGTCACGGGCGAGCTTGCCTTCGTCGTAAGTATCGCCCCAAATAGCTGCTTCGGTACCATTGAGCGCCATCAGCAATTCATACTTCAGCTTGTTTTGCTCGGTATAATAATACTTAAAAAATGATGATTTGGCGCCTATAGGTTGTCCGGCTTTAGCCTCATCGGTGGTGCGCTCTATCGTCCACATGAGTCCCTCCTGGTCAATCATCCAGCGGGCAATGTCAGCACGTAGCACTGGGTCGTCCAGTTTGCCATTGTCTAGCCCCACCGCATCAATGGCCATTTGAAACAGGGGTTTTTCTTTTCTTACATCGCCAATGCCCCCAATCATTGAGCGCTCGTGGGTTAACAAGTACTTGGCAATGCTCCAGCCAGCATTGAGCTCACCCACCAGGTTTTCTTTGGGTACTTTTACATTGTCAAAAAAGGTCTCGCAAAACACAGACTTGCCGCTGATAAGGCGAATGGGGCGCGTGCTTACTCCTTCGCTTTGCATATCTATCAACAAAAAACTAATGCCCGTGTGTTTTTTGGCGTCGGGATTGGTACGTACCAAACAAAAAATCATGTCGGCATTTTCGGCATAAGACGTCCACACCTTTTGTCCACTTACCAAATAATGATCACCCATATCCTCGGCGCGGGTTTGCAGTCCGGCAAGGTCGCTGCCTGCACCCGGTTCGCTATAGCCTTGGCACCACCATACTTCGCCCCGACTAATGGCGGTCAAGTGTTCTTTTTTTTGGGCTTCGTTGCCAAACTTGAGCAAAGCAGGTCCCAGCATAGAAATACCAAAACTAAACAAAGGAGTTTGACAATTGAGGCGGGTCATTTCTTCGAGCAATACTTTGTTTTGCTGCTTGCTCAA
Source organism: uncultured Microscilla sp. (assembly GCF_947493425.1). GTDB lineage: Bacteria > Bacteroidota > Bacteroidia > Cytophagales > Microscillaceae > Microscilla. Next base: position 19,356 of record NZ_CANLRP010000092.1, read on the forward strand.
ACCTCCCCCGCCATACGCTTTAGGCCACATAGGGGTTGTCCAGCCACGGTCGCGCATACGTTCAAACCACCGTTTTTGATCTTCGCTTTTGTAATGTGGGTTACTCCCTCCCCAAAAAACGTCTTCCATACTCTTGGGGGTTTGCCGAATGCTTTCCGGGCAATTGGCTTCCAGCCAGGCACGGGTTTCGGCACGAAAAACGTCCAGGTCTTGTTGGGTTATTGTTTCCATTGACTGTGCTTTTATTGGGTAAAATCTATTTTGAGTAGCATTCTACTAAAGTTAGTATAAAAATACTAATTTTATGTAATGATTCACCTAAGCAACATTACTTTTTGAAGTTGAATTCAAAACCGTACACTAATTTTTCACTACTAATGCTTGTGCAGAGTTTAATTTTATCAGTCTCAAAAGTGCTTGAAAAACAGCGTCTTTACTTTCCGCCTTAGTTTGTGGGCGTTAAGTTGAAAATCCTCCGAGTACAAGCTCGGAGTTGTAAACCGAACTTGCCTTCGGGGAAATTTGAGAAATGAAGCCGTAAAAACAGATCACTGTTTGAGCCGCAGGCGAGTTTGAGCTGTTTCGGCGTAATGAAACAAATTTTAGCCAGGCAAACTACAGCGGTGGCTTTTTTTGGTTCGTTTTTTTAGCTAAAGAAAATCCGTGATCCTCCGAGAGCAAGCTCGGAGTTATGAACCGAACTTGATTCGGGGAAATGAACGGATGCCTGAGGAAAACGAAACCAGGTTTTATTCTATAACTCAGCAGATTAGCAGCTATTGTTATGCTGTAAAACTATCAAAAAAATCAAGACTTATCTGCTATAAAAAAGTGTACGGTTTCAAAAAGTTGAAAAGTGATGAAGTACAGACGAAAAAAATTCCCTGTATTATAACCACCAGGTTACAACACAGGGAAATATATTTTCAAATAAGAGCTTGTGCTAATACCCCACCTTAAAGCCCATCACCAAAATATCGTCCATTTGGCGGTAATCACCTTGCCATTCGTCGAGTCTTTGCTCTAAGATTCTTTGTTGCTCTTCGAAGGGTTTTTGATGGTTTTCGAGCAATAAGTTGCGCAGTTTTTTAGACATAAACTTGCGGTTGTCTGGCCCTCCAAACTGATCGGCGTACCCATCTGAAAACATATAACAAGTAGTAGGTTGGTCTACCTTTACTACCTGACGGGTAAATGTTCGTTCTTCGTCGGGGTTGCGTACTCCACCTATAGGCATTTTATCTCCTTTTACTTTGTGCATTTCGCCGTTTTGTACATACAACAAGGGGTTTTTGGCTCCGGAAAACTCTAAAATACCCGCTTGCTTATCATACATACAAAAAGCCATGTCCATTCCATCCCGGTTTTCGGTCAGGTCTTGCTTGAGTGCTTTGCGTACCCCTCTGTGCAGTCGGTTGAGAATACGATCGGGCGAGGTAATCTCATCAATGTTTACAATCTGGTTGAGCAAGGCATCGCCCAACATAGACATAAAGGCTCCTGGAACTCCGTGCCCGGTGCAGTCAATGGCTGCAATAAACAAACGTCCGGCGGTTTCTGAAAACCAATAAAAGTCACCACTTACTATGTCGCGGGGGCGAAACAGTATAAACATCTCAGGCAATGCTTTTTTAATGCGGTTTACCTGAGGCAACATGGCCGACTGAATACGCCGGGCGGCATTGATGCTGCCAATGATCTTGAAATTTTTCATTTCAAGCTCTTCGGTTTGTTCCTGAATGGTTTTGGTACGCTCTTCTACCATTTTCTCCAGGTTTTGGCGATAGTGTTCTATAGCCATAATGTCGGCATAAGAGCGCAACCCGGTAGTAATAGTAGTAAAAAGCCTTTTGTCGGTAAGCTCAGTTTTATTTTTATAATCGTTGATATCGTAATCAGTAATCACACTTTCTTCGGGAGCCTGCCCCGGTTGTCCGGTACGCAAAATAATGCGTACAAAGTGGTTGTCGAGCTTTTCGCGTACATGCTTTACGGTTTGCAATCCGGCATCATGGCTCTCCATTACTACATCCAGCAACATCACGGCTATGTCGTCGTGTTGGGCTAGTTTTTCCTGTGCTTCTCGTCCAGTATAAGCATCTATAAACTCAAGATGTTTGCCTTTGTATTTATAATCGCTCAGGGCAAATCGGGTAACCGTGTGAATCTCCTCTTCGTCGTCCACAATCATCACCTTCCAGGTATCGGTACTGCTAGAGTCGGAACTTTCGTTGCCATCTTCTTCAGCAAATAAACCTCCCCCATTATCATCCTCATCGGCAAATAAATTATCTCCGTCGTTGGCAAAAAGTAATTCGTCGTTATCGTTCATTATGGCTAAAGTTTTGGAAGTGTTTGCTCGGCAAAACTAGTAATTAATATGGCTACTTAAAACTTTCGGCTTTTTTTTCCGGGTGGCTGCATTTTTCACCGCAAAGCCCAAGCTAAAAGCTTTGCGTTCCAAGACCTTACCCAACAATAGTTATACATTCATTGGCAAGTCGAACACAAATGTAACCCCTTCGTTTACAGCTGTTTTAAACTCTACTTTTCCTTTGAGTTGTTGCACCACTATGTTATACAATATATTCATACCCAAACCAGTACCTCCACCTTCGCGGTTGGTAGTTACGAAAGGGTCAAAAACCTTGTCTATAATCTCAGGGGCAATACCGTTGCCATCATCACTGTATACCATTTTTACGCGGTCGCCATTGGCCTTTACACTCAGCGATATTTTACCTTCTTCTCTGTCCTTAAACCCGTGAATGATAGAGTTCATCACCAGGTTGGTTACAATCTGAGAATAAGCACCAGAGTAGCTCTCAATGGTTAGGTCATCAATGTCCACATCTAAGGTATAAGGCTTATTTTTGAGCTTTGGTTGCAGGGCAATCAAGGTATCCTCCAGGTATACCTTTAAGTTAAACTTTTGTTTTTCTTCGTTTGATTGTCCTACCGCCACTTGCTTAAAGCCTTGTACCAACTTGGCAGCCCGGTCGAGATTGTTCAGTATAATTTTAGTGCCTTCCTGGTTGGTTTGTAAAAACTTCTCCAGGTCGGTACGTTTCATTTTGCCACTTTTATATACTTCCGAAAACTCCTTGGTTTTGGAATCAAGCCTTGAGGCAGCAGTTACCCCTATGCCCACCGGGGTGTTTATTTCATGCGCCACTCCAGCTACCAGGTTACCCAACGAGGCCATTTTTTCGGCTTCTACCAGCTGGTCTTGAGTAGTTTTCAAATTGTTGAGTGCTCCGTTTAAAGTTCTGTAGTTTTCGGCATTGCTAATGGCAATAGATGCATACAACACCAAAGTTTTGAAAATATCGGCATAGTAAGGAGTGTAGGCAGCAATCAATCGGCTTTGTACACTTACCGCCCCTATCACTTTGTCTTCGTGCAACATGGGATAATACATCATAGAGTTAAACGACTCGTGCAGCGAGGTATCATAAAACGATTGGGAGTGCAGGTCTTCTCTTTGATTGATTATGATTTGATGGTTGTTTTTTACACACCAAACCGCCGGGTGGTGGGTATCGTCCATAGACATAGAAGATGTAGGTTTTCGATCGCCAAACTCAGCCGCAAACCTCACATGTAGCTCGTTGCTTTGGGTATCCAAAATAGACACCGTAAACCCATCTACTGGCATCATTTCTTTTACCCTGCTTTGCAAAGTATTCAATGTTTTTTCAAAGTCGAGCGACGCAGTCAGGTCTTGCCCCACCTGACTTAACAGCGTAATGGTTTCGTAGGCTTTTTCCAGTTTTAGCTTTTGGTTTTCCAGTGCATCCGACTGTTGTTTGAGGGCTTCAGCAGTTTGTTTAATTTCTTCATTTTTTTCATTCAACTCAAAGTTGGTCAGTTCCACCTCTTTGTTTACCCGATTCATTTTTTTGTTGAGCTCGGCAAGTTCTTGGTTGTGTGACTCCATCTGTTGGTTTTTTGCCTCAATCAACTCGTTCTTCTCTTCAATCATTTTGTTGGTGCGGGCAAGTTTGGCTCTTTGTTCACCCAACAACCGGTTTTTCTTTTGGGTTCTGCCAATATTCACTACCAATCCTACCGCCAATAACAGCAATAAAGCCACCCCAATTAACACAATCATTAAGGTTTGGTTTTGCTTGCGGTTTTTCTCTTCAGCTCTTTTACGATAAATATTACCCAGTTGTGCCTGAATATTGTCGTCGTTTTCGCCCAAAATTTGGTTAGCCCGTTCGTGAAACTCAAGGGCTTTGTCATCTTCACCCAAACCATCGCTATATATCTCCGAGAGTTTGCTCAGGGTAGTTCCTATTTGGTTTCGTTCATACTCTTTTTGCTCCTCCGATAAGTTACTTTTTTTCAGTAGTTCTTCACGTATCAACTCTGCTTTTTCCAAGTACTCTACGGCTTTTCGGGTGTTGGTATTATTGCTAGAGGTAAGGTATGCATTGGCATAATAAAAATTGCCCAAACCCTCGTATACCCTGGCAAGCCCTTGTTTATCGCCTATTTCTTCATACAGGGCGCGGGCTTGGTCATACAAACTCACCGTGGTATTAAAGTCGGCTCCTTCGCCCCTGCTCACGTCATAGTTTACATTGGCTTTGTTAAACAAGGCAGCAGCTTTCCCTTTTTTATAATTGCTCTCCCGCGCCTTGTTCAACGCTTCGTTGGCATACTTTCTCGCTTTGGGAATGTCTACTTTTTGTTTGGTGGCAAAGTACTGGGCAGACAATTCGTTGAACACATCAATGCGTTTGCGGGTGCTGGTTTCGTTACGCAAAAGTTTTTCAAGCTGGTCTATCCTGCCACAATCACACTGGGCATTTACTTGAGTAAGGCTCCCTGCCAACCACCACACAAATACTAGTTTGCTTATTTGTTTGAAGTACATAAACAACTTTATATCAATCATATTCAACATTTTGGGACATTTTTAGATTTATGCATCTAAACTAATAATATTCAGGTACTTTTGAATAAAATCTGACAAAAAAAAATGTTTTTTTAATAGATCGCCCATAAGAACCGGGCAAAGAGAAGATAAATGACAAGAAAAAACCTCAATCAAACCCAGTAATCAAACAAAGCAAGGACAATTTGGGTTGTTGTTATTTGGCAAATGTAGCCCACCCAGGGTATTTTACGTCTTAGGGTTGTGTTTAGGCAACTATAGCTTGTGCTTTGCAGCAATTGCCCAACCACAAAAGTGTACAGAATTGTTTGGCAAGATTGCCCAAAAAAAATTAAAACATGTATTTTTGTCAGGCAAAAAGGTTTATCTACCTTTGTCGCACATTTTTTTTGATGAAAAATACCTCAGTTTAATTACTGTTCATATAACTTAATTTTAATTACTTGTTATGAGTCACAAAAAAGGAGTACAGAAAGGCAGAATCTTCAAAAACCCTATTTTAGAAGCACTCAGCCGTACCTCACCAGCTCTTACTCTTGGTGGTTATTTACCTCCTGTTTTCTTCTTAATTTATGTTTACTTTGCTTATCACAGTGAACGTTTAGGAATCGCCAATGGAATTATGGTATTTTTTGGCGGAGTAATATTCTGGACATTTTTTGAATATATGATGCACCGTTATGTGTTTCATTGGATCAACGAATCGGCATTTGTAAAACGCATGCACTATATTATGCACGGATACCACCACGACCACCCACGCGACGAGGAACGTTTGTTTATGCCTCCCTGGGCAGGTTGGTTAATTATTGGGGTATTGTATCTGAGCCAAATCTTTATTTTAAAAGGATATACTTATGCATTCCTTCCTGGTATGCTCATTGGTTATTTGTGTTACGTGTTTGTACATTATAGTACCCACAAATACAAAGCTCCACGTCCATTAAAATATTTGTGGAAACACCACAGTTTGCACCACTACAAATACCCAGACAAAGCTTTTGGGGTATCAAGTCCTCTCTGGGACATTGTGTTTGGCACTATGCCTCCCCGCCAAGACCGTAAAGAAGGTGATATGAGAGGCTTATAGTCTATACCATACACCAATCACATTTTTAATTTACTATGAGAGAGGCCACGCGCCTCTCTCTTTTTTTCTAAAAACCCCGCAAAGAACAAAATACTCCCTAAACCAAACAGACCTTAGGAATTGTTCAAAAATAAATTTACACTCTGAGAGGTGATCTTTCGCCTTGATACTTCGTTATTTTTATTGCCCATAGCGCTGCTATGGGCGCAAAAAATAGCCTCGTCTCAAAACAAAACTTCTACCTCAAGAATGGTAATTTAATTTCTCACCATTCCTTAGACGCTCAACAAAGCTTAAAAATGCCGAAAGGCAAACATTTATTTTAAACACCGTATTATAAAATTAGAATCAAGCGATAAAATTAATGCCTTATGGAATACCCTCATGCCGTTGTTTTTCCTGAGTTATATCAAAACAACACCTATTTTATTGAAGAACAACGTACTTATGAAGTAGCCATTGTATTGGCAGATAACACTACAGTATATATAGATGAGGCTCAACGTGAGTTGCTTGCCAAAATATTGCAATCAGTCAAACTGTCGTTGTTAAAAGCCAAGGTAATTAATGTCGAAAACTTTGATCCTACAGCCCCTCCACAGTTGATTTTTCCGTCCGAAAAAGTGATTAGTTTTGGAGTAGATTTATCTTCTTATGGACACTTGCTCAATGCAGAAAAATACCAGGTAATGCCCCTCAAAGAACATCAGTATATAATGGCTGATCCATTGAATGAAATTGCTGAAGACAAACAAAAAAAGATTCAACTTTGGCAGGGTCTAAAACAAATGTTTAGCTAAAACCAGTACTATAGACACTAAAACTTATTTTTGCACTATTCCTTAGTTTTTTTGGTTTATATTACTAAATTGTTTGAACGAACTATACTATTACACTATGAATAAAAAGCTTTTTGAAAATGAATACGTACAAACTTCTCTCGTATTTATCAATCAGGAACAAACTATCTATAGCTATCGCTGGAAACAAGCCAACAAATACCTCAGCCCTGAAATGTATCAAACAGAAACCAGGCGCCACCGCGACTACATACAAAAGTATAAGCCTGCTTTTGTGATGGCTGATTTTCAGGAATCCCAATTTATCATATCAGCCGATTTACAGCCTTTTGTCAAGGCACAGGTATTGGATAAAATGGTAGAAACAGGCACCAAAAAACTGGCAATTATACCGCCCGAAGACAATGTTTTAAAAATGTCGATAGAACAAACCCTGGAAGAACAAACCGCCGCCCCTTATGCCATTCGTTTTTTTGAATCGGTAGATGAGGCAAAAATATGGTTTGTTAAAAAAGACATTTGGCACGCTTACGCCGGAAAATTTTAAAAACGCTCCTCGCCTACCCTTTACCATTATTGCACGCCTGTTATTCCCTTTCTTTTGTGCCTTAAAAACTTCCTCACTGTAGTATGTGGCAGCGTTAAGTATAGTCCTAACTGGTGGTTAGCCATTGGGTATACCCTGTCTAATGATGTTGCCACAAAAACTGAAAATAAATGGATTTTATACGCTTCTATTACCGCAGGCTACCACCAAGCCATTGAACAAATTGCATAATAATACCTGAGGCTTTTGGCATAGCAGGCGGCAAATAGTATTACATTTACAAGAAAACATCATGGAGTCAAACAAAAACAACTATGTATTGCTCATACATGGAGGGGTAGGAACTATTATCAAAGAGAATATGACTGCTACCAAGGAAGCCGCATATTTAGAAACTTTAAAAATGGCGTTGCTTGCTGGCGAAAATGTACTTAAAAATGCAGGAAAAGCAACCAATGCTGTGGAAGCTGCTATAAAAGTAATGGAGGATTCGCCTTTGTTTAATGCAGGAAGAGGTGCTGTTTTTACTCACGAAGGTAAAAATGAAATGGATGCATCTGTTATGGATGGCAACACACTTGATGCGGGAGCAGTGGCGGGTGTTACTCAAATTAAAAATCCTATTTCGGTGGCTCTTCAGGTAATGCAGCACTCTAATCATATTATTTTGATAGGTGAAGGTGCAGAAAGGTTTGCGAAACAACAAGGGTGTGAGTTGGCTAACCCCTCTTATTTTTATGATGAAGATCGTTTTCAACAATTAAAAATGGCGCAGTTACATAACGAAGTAATACTAGACCATAGCGGAGAGAGTGCCTATCAAGAAGGAAATATTGAAAATGAGGGCAAGAAGTTTGGAACAGTGGGTGCAGTAGCATTGGACACGCATAGAAACCTGGCTGCAGCTACTTCTACAGGAGGCATGACCAATAAACAATTTGGCAGAGTGGGAGATACTCCCATTATTGGGGCGGGCACTTATGCTCATAATAAAACCTGTGCGGTATCTTGCACAGGTCATGGCGAATATTTTATTAAAAATGTGGTGGCTTATGATATTTCGGCCTTAATGGAGTATAAACAAACGACTATTCAAGAAGCCGCTGAATATGTAATTCATGAAAAATTGAAACAACAAAAAGGTGAAGGAGGTTTGATTGCCCTTGACCAAAAAGGAAGTTATACTATGGCTTTTAATACCAAAGGAATGTACAGAGGGGTTGTGAGCAAAAATCATTCACCAAAAGTAGACATCTACAAATGATGAACAAAAAGAGAAGAGACAGTTATTGTGCAATTGCCGCTTCACCTCATTTTTAAACCATGCGCCTTTCCGACAGAAGATAATTATGCCCTTTGGAAAGTACATGAACTATTAAGTTTTCAATTGTAATGGGTTCTCCATCTTCAATGCCTGCAATGTTTGTATACTTAATATCATGACCTTCAACAATCATTATCAAACCTGAGCCAATGGCTTCCATGTGGTTTCCATTGGTAATCAATAGCCCAGTATCTTCACCCAAACCAATACCAATGCCCACAGGATTGCTGGCGATGGTCTGACAAAGTCTTCCAAATCGCCCTCTTTTGATAAAGTGAGTATCAAAAGTAACCTCATGAATGAACCCAAATCCTCTCGATAATTTTACTTCACCTTTTAGCAATGCTTCTGTGCTGCTCCCACCAAATATCATAGTGGAAGACATTACCATGGCACCAGCACTTGTTCCTGCAATGATAAAATGTTCATTTTGATACCTGGTTGCCATTGTACTCAGTAACTTTGTTCCCCCAAAAATGGTGGTCAACCTGAGCTGGTTTCCCCCGGTAAACAACACTCCTTCGGCTTCTTGAATTCGCTCAAAGTAGTCAGGCATAAGCGTATCTTCTCTTTTTTTGATATGAATCATCCCTACATTATCGTTTCCAAGCTTCTTGAACGCATCTATGTAATGTTGTCCTGTTACTTCTGGGATTAACGATGCACTTGTAATGATTTCTATGCGGTTTGTCTTACCAACAAGCTCTTCTAATAACCGCTTTAATATTCCCTCTTCAAGGAATTTATCTGCTAAATCTTCAGGGTTATCATCATCATCATCTGGTCCAGTTCCTTTATCAACCGCACCACCTATGGCAATTAATATTCCTTTTGGTGTTTTTACACTCAACATTAGTTTAAATAAGTTAACTTTGGATAAGCTCTTTTCAAAGGAATCAAAGTTAGCATTTGTTATTGCCTAATCCTTCAAGTCTGATTTATTCTTTTTCTAAAAGCCACAAATAACAAAAGCAGGAAATATATCCTGCTTTGACCAATCCTAAATTTATTTAGATGAAAATCGTAGACATTAAAGTACTTAGAGGCCCCAATTACTGGTCTAATAGAAAAGAGAAACTCATTGTAATGAAGCTTGATTTAGAGGAAATGGAAAAGTTGCCCTCCGATAAAGTCGAGGGGTTTTCGGAACGATTGGAAAAAATGCTGCCTTCTCTATACGAACACCATTGTTCGGAAGGGCATGAGGGTGGTTTTTTTGAAAGAGTAAAAACAGGCACCTGGATGGGGCATATTGCTGAACATATTGCATTGGAAATACAGACACTGGCAGGAATGGACTGTGGATTTGGCAGAACAAGAGGAACTGGCAAAATAGGAGAGTACAATGTGGTGTTTAGCTATACTCAGGAAAACGCGGGGATTTATGCAGCAAAGGCCGCAATAAGAATCGTAAAATCGCTTATTGCAGGAAAAGCCTACCAACTAGAGGTGGATATTCACACCTTAAAAGAAATCAGAGAAGAAGATAAATTGGGCCCAAGCACTCAATCTATAGTAGAAGAAGCCAGTAAAAGAGGGATTCCCTTTATGCGTTTAAACAGCGACTCGTTGGTGCAGCTAGGCTATGGTGTCAATCAAAAACGTATCATGGCAACCATTACCAGCCAAACAAGCGCCATAGGTGTAGACCTGGCAGGTAATAAGGAAGATACAAAGTATTTGCTGAAAAGAGCAGGAGTGCCTGTGCCTAACGGGGGTATTTCTGTTACAGAAGAAGAGCTGCTTGACGAACTAGAGAGTATTGGTTACCCTTGTGTGGTCAAACCCGTTGATGGAAACCATGGAAGGGGAGCCACTACCAATATTAAAAATAAAGCGGAGGCATTGGCTGCTTTTAAATTGGCTAAAGAGCATTCAGAAAGAATAATAGTAGAGCAATTTGTTCAAGGGCATGATTTTAGGCTTTTAGTAATCAACCATCGGGTAGTAGCTGCCGCAAAGCGTACCCCTGCCCATGTAGTAGGCAATGGAAAAAATACCATTCAAGAATTGATTGATCAGGTAAATGCAGACCCCAGAAGGGGTTTTGGGCACGAGAAGATGTTGACAGAAATTATGGTGGATGAAATGACACAATATATTCTCACTACAAAAAAATTAACGCTACAATCGATACTCCCCAGTGAAGAAGTACTTTTTTTGAAAACCACTGCCAACCTAAGCACTGGAGGAACAGCCACTGATATAACAGATACAGTACATCCTTACAACCTGTTTATGGCAGAACGCATCTCAAGAATTATTGGATTAGATATTTGTGGCATTGATATAATGGCAAGCGATCTCGAACATTCTGTCATCGAAACGGGCGGTTCGGTATTAGAAGTAAATGCTGCACCAGGGTTTAGAATGCACCTTGATCCTACTATAGGCTTAGCCAGAAATGTAGCCGAACCTGTGATAGATATGCTGTACCCGCCAGGGCAACAGGTAAGCATCCCTATTATAGCGGTTACTGGAACAAATGGAAAAACCACTACTACCAGGTTAATAGCACACCTGATGAAAAGTGCGGGTTTTCGAGTAGGCTACACTACCTCTGATGGAATATATGTGCAAAACAGGTTGCTGCAAGTGGGCGACTGTACAGGACCGAAAAGTGCTAAATTTGTACTAAGTGATCCTACCGTTAATTTAGCTGTTTTAGAAATAGCCAGAGGAGGTATTTTGAGAGAAGGACTTGGGTTTAGTAGCTGCGATATTGGCATTGTTACTAATATCACTTCCGATCATTTGGGGCTAAAAGGAATTCAAACGGTAGAACAAATGGCGAAGGTAAAAGCTGTGGTGGCTGAAAATGTGTATCCTGAAGGTTATGCTATTTTAAACGCCGATGATGACCTTATTTTTGCAATGATCGAGAATATCAGTTCCAAAATTGCCTTGTTTAGTCTGAACGAAGACAACCAACGAGTATACGATCATTGCAAGGCTGGAGGGATTGCCGCAATTTATGAAAATGGATACATTACTATTAATAAAGGGGGATGGAAGATTCGGGTTGAAAAAGTATTGAATATTCCGCTTACTTTTTCTGGCAAAGCCATCTTTATGATTCAAAACGTATTGCCTGCTGCATTGGCTGCTTTTCTGAGGAATGTACAGCTCGAAGACATTCGCCTGGCTTTACAAACATTTACCCCTTCGCCAGCACAAACACCAGGAAGGATGAATTTGTTTCAGTTCAATGAATTTCAGGTGTTGTTAGATTATGCTCATAACCCCTCAGGCATGGAAGCTATAGGCAAGTTTCTTGAAAAAATAGAGGAGTCTCCTAAAATAGGCGTTATTGCGGGCACTGGCGATAGAAGAGACGAAGACATCATTGAATTAGGAAAAGTAAGTGCAAAAGTATTTGACGAAATTATTATTAGGCAAGATGCTGACTTGAGAGGCAGAACGTCCAAGGAAATTCTGAATTTATTAATCGAAGGCATTCATAGTATCGATGCTTCGAGGGTTGTCAGTGTGGTACCTGATGAGATGGATGCAATTAGCAAATCTATTAAAGAAGCCAAGAAAGGTGCTTTTATTACCATTATTAGTGATGCTATCCCTGAGGCTATTCAACTTATCAGAACCTTGAAAAAACAGGAAAGTGATGTAGTTGTTTTGAAATCTGACATACCTAATTTGAAAAGAATGATCCTTTAAAAAACAAAAACAGGTTGCCGTTCCTCCTTGATTGTAAAATCGGCAACTTCACATTATTACTCTTACTCTTTTGCCTATTAATTAGTAAAAATACCCTGATAATGATAAGGCTCTCCTGCAAAACAATCAAGTTATTGATCTTTCATTGTATTTTTGATGATTACCAGACAAGAAGATGGGAGAGCTTCTTTTCGCTTTCTTTTGGTCACAGCATTTACAAAAGAGAGAGGGTGAGTTGTTGGAGTCTTATTTTAACCTCTGGTAAGCGATTTACCTCAAAGGAGGTTTTTGATATGAAAGACAATCTGGTGTATAGTCAAGGGTTGCCTGGTTTTAAGTACAATTATGACCAAGCCATTGACTTATAATGCGTATTAGCCAAAACTACCTCATAATAAGTGTTTTTTCACAAAAAAACGGTTAAGTATCCATACTTATCAGCTTTTTTTGCATACTTTGAGTAGTAAACCTATTCACAAGATAATGACAGAAACTAGTTACAAATACCAACAAGAAATGGCCTATGTGCCATTCAAAAAAAGAATAATAAAGGCTACCCGCCTTTTGCTTATTATTCAGGGCATTGTGTTAGCCGTATTCATTTCTTTTAGCTACAGGTTAAACTCTATTTACTTATTACTGTTTGCCTTGAGTGGTATACTGCTTTCTTCGGTGCTGTTTTTATATAGAATCAGGAAAAGGGTATTTTACTTTTTAAAGGGCATTCGCATTACCAATGATCATATTGTAAGCCTGGAGGTATACCGCAAAAATGAAAAATTTGACCATCAGTTGAACCTTGAAAGCCTGGATGTAGCACTAAAAACCGTTGGGGGTGGGCGTAGTGGACGTTTGACATTTATCATTGAATTTTCTTATGAGGGTAAACTGTTAGGCAAACAAAGCGATTTGGGTAAGTGGAAAAGTGGGCAAATAAAAGAACTTTTTTCAACTATCAAAAACTTCAAAGGAGAGACTTTGACCAGCGAAGAGGCTCGTTTGCTAAAAACAAAAAGAGGGTTTTTGAAATAAGGGTGAGAGGCATTTAGCAACTCTTCAGGCTTAACATCTGACAATAGTGGTAAGTTTCTCCGCTATGGCTTGATTTCCCAAATCAAGTGTATGTGATTGGGCATAATGACAAAACCGTAAACCGCAACTTTGTTTTAGACAGACAAGTACGCCAAGCTATTGATAATAATGTTTTTGTAATGATCTGGGTGACCTCTGCTGGCGCACGTCGTCCTCGCGTGTGCCATCGTAGAATTTGCTTGGCTGGGCACGCGCGAGGACGCAGCGCGC
>NZ_CANLRP010000093.1 GCF_947493425.1 uncultured Microscilla sp.
GAATTAGTCCGGAGTTAGTAGTCTGTAGACCATAGTGGCTTCGCCTTCATTCGTATATTAGTCCGGAGTTAGTAGTCAGTAGACCATAGTTGCTTCGCGTAAGTTAATTACGAGTTTGAGAATTACGAATTAGTCCGGAGTTAGTAGTCTGTAGACCATAGTGGCTTCGCCTTCATTCGTATATTAGTCCGGAGTTAGTAGTCTGTAGACCATAGTTGCTTCGCGTAAGTTAATTACGAGTTTGAGAATTACGAATTACGAGTGTACGAAGTCTTGTAATCATCTGATAATAAGTATTTTGCAAGGTTAAAGCGAACAAAAACAAGGTTGTTTTCACTTTTAAAAGGTGTTTTATACGCTCATTTTTGCTCTTTGCTAGGGCGACCACAAGGGTAGCCCCTACAATTAACACCTTGATTTATATGTAAATATCTGTATATCAAGGATTTTAAAAACTTCGTACAATCCTAATTACGAATTACGAATTGGGCGAAGCCATTCGTCTATTAGTCCGGAGTTGGGAGTCGGTAGACCGTAGTCGCTTTGCGTGAATTCGTAATTGATCCATTCGTCTATTAGTCCGGAGTTAGTAGTCTGTAGACCATAGTTGCTTTGCTTTAATTCGTAATTGTCCTATTCGTAATTCGTAATTGATCCATTCGTAATTTAGTCTGTAGACCATAGTGGCTTCGCCTTCATTCGTAATTGAATATTAGTCCGGAGTTGGGAGTCGGTAGACCATAGTCGCTTCGCGTGAATTCGTAATTGACCCATTCGTAATTCCCTCATTCATAATTAATCTATTTAAATATTTTATAACCCACCCAACTACGTTCACCAATGTCAAACAACCATACATAATCATTGGCGTACCCAAACCGGTACTCTTTACTAGTGACAGTGTTTTCGGGCAAATCTATAGTATTGGCAAACTTGTGCGTTTTTTTGTCAAACAAATGCACCTTTTTATTTTTATAGTCAAGCAAGCCTATCTCCATGCCGGGTTTACTTGTATAAATCATGCTGTTGGCGTTCAAGTTGTCGCCATCAGTAGGTAAGCCTATCAGGTAATAACTGCTAATGAGTTGGGCATCTTTACGGCTATACCTATATATTTTTTCATAGCTATAATACAAAATCTCGTCAGCGTCAGGGTCATACACCCCACACGAGTTGCCGTTGGGTTGGTGTAAATCAGCCTTTAGTATCACCTTCAGATCATCGCTTGTAGCATAACCATCTTGGCTGAGTTGTGTTGCGGCAATACCTTTTTTTACGTTGCGTTCCAGTTGCTTGGTTTGAGGGTTCCACCACATGCCACGGGTGCTCATGCCTGCCCTTGCCTGATAAATAGACTTGCCCTGGCTGTCAAATGTTTCAAGTGGATAACGATAGCTACCCGCAATGACCGAGTAATACATTTGCTTGTCGGGGTGATATACCACCGAACTTGCGTTGGAGCCTCGGCTACCTTTGAATGTAAGCTTTAGTGATGCTTTGGGGGCAATATCTACTTTTACTTTTTTGCTGCCTGCCTGGTTTGTTTTGCACTGCCAAAGCAGACACGCAATGCCAAGAAAAAATATCCTCCGGAGGTTTTTTTGCATTGTTTATTGATTTGTAGGTGAATAAGTGCACTTGTTACACTTTTTGTGATTTATTCCTCTTTTAAGCTTTGATGAAAATACACAAATAATAGAAAAACGCCAAAGTAGTTTGGCTTGTTTGAAAAAACTTGGCAATGATTGATTATCGAACTAAAAAAGCCGAATGTTGTTTGTAAACATTCGGCTTTTTTATAGTCTTTTAAAATATAAAGAATGGTTTATGTCTCGTCGTCTTGTTCGGTTGGTTGGTCGCTGTCTTTGGCTTTGTTTTGCAATTTAGACGGGTTGTAAGCCAGGGCGTGGTTGAGGTGTTTGTTAAACATTGTAATAAACTCAGGCAAAAACTCTTTATCCTCTGAAAAATACAAGTTGGCGTT
Organism: uncultured Microscilla sp.; assembly: GCF_947493425.1. Taxonomy (GTDB): domain Bacteria; phylum Bacteroidota; class Bacteroidia; order Cytophagales; family Microscillaceae; genus Microscilla. Next base: position 1,985 of record NZ_CANLRP010000093.1, read on the forward strand.
GCCTCGGTCGGTGTCTTCCCAAAACGTAGGACTTGAGCTCTCCAAACGTTTACAGATGGCAATAATGTCTTGCCCCAATGCTTCGGCACCTATGAATTGGTGGTCTTCCAAAATATCTTCAATAATTGCTTCTACCAACGATTTTTTGTCTACTCGTAGGTAATACAATGCCATAGCAATATGGAACAAACGAATATTTTGGTTGAAGCGGCGTTTGTGGTCAAGGTCTTGTTCAAAGCCAGCCAGGTTGTCTATTTGTAAAAATATATCCAGCAATTCTTCTTGCAATGAAATGGGCAATTCATGTTTGCTTACCTCTACCAGTATCTTTTTCATTTCCCAGGTAAACACATCTACCAAAAACGCAAACGAAGGCTCCTTGAGGCTGTGGCGATAAATCTCACTTACATAAATTTTAAGGTAAAAGAAACTCTTTTTGGTGTGTTGCAAAAAGCGTTGGTGTACCATTGCTTTGATAAAGTCGCTATAGTGAAAAATAGCATTGTATAGGTTTCGGGCTTCACCATTACGCAAACCGTGCTTGATGCCAAATCTCAAAAAAGTATTGAACCGAATAATGGTGGCGTTGATGAGTGGGTCGTCTTTTTGCTCAATGGCTGTTTTGCCACAACTGGCAAGCTCTGAGGCGCATAACGATGCCAAGTCAAAAAAATCTTTGTCTAGTAACTTAAGGTAAGCATTGCCAAACAAGCGATACCCTTTTTGTTCGTAAAAAGTACGTTCCTTCTCTATGTCATCAAATTGCCCAGTCATTGTTTTAAACGATACATCGTTGCGGATAGAAGGGCTTATTTTAAAAAAGGTAGGATTGACCTGGTCTTTGATTTTGATGTAAGAGCGGATGGTTTCGCCCATTTTGTTGATTACATCGCCTTTGGGCTCTTTAAAAGACACATACTCTAGCAAATCGTCTAATTGGTTGAGCGATTCGAATAAACGATGTTGATAGCTTGCCACCGTTTTACTGCTTTCGAGCAACGATTGATTGGCAGGATGAATGAGGCGCTCAAGGCGAATCATATTATCGGCAAAAATCTTTTCTATAACGTTACTGGTTTTGGTGTAACGCAATATATACAACACATAAGGAATGGCAAGCAATAGGGCAATGGGTAGCATTACGTAGGTGTTGAGCAGTATGTTGACTTTGTACGCCTGGTTGTTTACCAACTCTATTTGCAAAAACAAGTTATGCACCGAGCCTGAGGTAATGTACCATACATACAATAAACTGGTTTGGTCGCTAATGTAAAGGTCAATCAGTTTAGGGGTGCTTTGCGAAGCAATAGAAATAACAATAATAAGTGTACCCAGCACCAGTCCTAACAAGGTAAGCCATATTTCGGGAGCAAAATCTATGATTAAACGACTTTGCGATTTTAGAAAAGTTTCTAATACCGGAATTTTGTTGGCAGGAATGAAAGTACTAAAGAAAAGATCGGCAAGAAACACACAAAAGAGTACAAACAAAAAGGTGAGCCCTGATTGATATTTTCGGAAGAAACTGTCTAAACCAATAGAAAAATGTAAATATCTGTCGCTTTTCATTTGTGAGATATAGGGAGAAATAGCTTTGTTAAAATGATCAACTACTGAGTGATTTTATCTAAAAGTAGACATTAAAGCAAACATTTGACCTAAATAGTAATTATTAAGTTGCTTTAAAATCTAAGCTTGGATTTCGATTCGTTAAATTAGTTATTATTTGGCTTAATTCAAATAAAAATAAGGCAGTAGCTACACGCTGTTTCTTGCTACCTTGGCTTAAGTTACGATAAATAGGGACAAGTTTGTTGTATCGCTTTGCGTAAGTAAAAGAAATTTAAACTAGTAGGGGCTTTTTACCCTAATTTTTCCTTGGGAATGGTGAGAAATTAAATTACCATTCTTGAGGTAGAGGTTTTGTTTTGAGACGAGGCTATTTTTTGCGCCCATAGCAGCGCTACGGGCAATAAAAATAACGAAGTATCAAGGCGAAAGATCACCTCTCAGAGTGTAAATTTATTTTTGAACAATTCCTTGGTTAATAAACAAAAGGCTTTGACAAATATTTATCGGAACTAAAAAGATAAAATGCCATGAAAAAGCAACATCTACCTGTAAAAGATTGCAAAGTATGCGGTAAACCGTTTACCTGGCGCAAAAAGTGGGCTAAGGTATGGGATGAGGTAAAGTACTGTAGCAAACGTTGTCGGTCTAACCGGGGCAGTAAGTAGCTCTGTTGAAAATAATACCATAGAAGAAATGCGTACAGTCAATATTGTTTTCCCTCATCAATTGTTTGCCCAAAGCCCCTTGCCTTTGCGCCAACATCCAGTGTACATAGTAGAAGAGTGGTTGTTTTTTCGCCAATACCCATTTCACCAACAAAAAATTGCTTTTCATAGAGCCAGCATGCGGTTTTACGCCCATTATTTACAAACTAAAGGTTGCGAGGTGCATTACATTTCTTCTCAGGATGAGTTGTCAGACATTCGCAAGTTAGTGGTATACTTAAAGTCTCAAGGCACACAAGGCATTCAGTGTATAGAGGTTGCCGACAACTGGCTTGAGAAGAGAATAAGGGCTACCTCGGCAGCACAAGGCGTAGAGGTTTGCTTTTGTGCCAATCCGCTTTTTCTGAATACTTTGGAAGATTTAGAAGGTTTTTTCAAGGGTAAAAAGAAGAAGTTCTTTCAAACCAAGTTTTATATCGAAGAACGCAAAAAGCGCCAGATTTTAGTAGAAGAAGACTTGACTCCAGTAGGAGGGAAGTGGAGCTTTGACACTGAAAACCGTAAAAAATACCCTCGCAAAAAAGTACCGCCACCTGTCCGATTTCCTGCCACTAACCCCTTTTATGAAGAAGCCAAACTTTACACCAAACAACACTTTGGTACCAACCCTGGCTTGCTGGGTGATACCCCCTTATATGCCACCAACTTTGCCGACGCTGAGGCTTGGCTTCAGGCATTTTTAACGGAACGATTTGCCGAGTTTGGTACTTACGAAGATGCCATTGTTCAAGAAGAAAGCTTCTTGAACCATAGTGTGTTGACGCCTATGCTCAATGTGGGCTTGCTTACTCCCCAACAAGTGATAGACAAGACGTTGGCCTTTAGCAATGCCCAACAAGTTCCCCTAAATTCTTTAGAAGGTTTTGTGCGGCAAATTATTGGCTGGCGAGAGTTTATAAGAGGGGTATATCAATACAAAGGCTCCGAACAACGCACGAAAAATTATTGGGGCTTTACTCGCAAAATACCTCCTTCGTTTTATGAAGGAACCACTGGAATACCTCCAGTAGATACAACCATTAAAAAAGTACTAAAAACAGGATACTGCCACCACATAGAGCGACTGATGGTATTGGGCAATTTTATGGTATTGTGCGAGTTTGATCCTGATGAGGTGTATCGCTGGTTTATGGAATTGTTTGTTGATGCCTATGATTGGGTAATGGTGCCCAATGTATACGGCATGAGCCAGTTTGCCGATGGAGGGCTAATGTCTACCAAACCCTATATCAGCGGGAGCAACTATTTAATGAAAATGAGCAATTATAAGAAAAGCGACTGGCAAGCCACCTGGGATGCCTTATTTTGGCGGTTTATGTATACTCACCGCAGTTTTTTTCAACAAAACCCTCGCTTGGGCATGTTGGTAAAAAGCTTTGACAAGATGGACGAAGCAAAACAAAAACTTTTATTGAGTACGGCAGAAGGGTTCTTGGGTAAATTAAATTGAGTCATCATTATTTTTATAAAACTTGCCTATAAATTAACAAAAAATTGGTGCTCCAGGCATAATTGCCTCACATCTTGATCAAAATACCCAAGCCTTCGACTTATTTTAAAGGTTTTTTACTAGCTTTAAACTCTCAAGCGGATGTTGAAAAACCGCAGAAAGATTGTAAAGAAAATAATTGCTCACCAACTTTAATAAAGAACCCTCCATGTTAGCCAAAACCTACGGAAGTGCGGTGTATGGTGTCAATGCTTACCTGATCACCATAGAAGTAAACGTAAGCAAGGGAACCAAATACTTTATGGTAGGGCTCCCCGATAATGCAGTAAAAGAAAGCCAACAACGCATAGAAGCTGCCATTAAATACTTGGGTTACAAAATGCCTCGCCAAAAAATAGTGATAAATATGGCGCCCGCCGATATTCGCAAAGAGGGTGCTGCCTATGACTTGCCCATTGCTATGGGAATAATGGCAGCCTCCGGGCAAATCAGCCCTGACTTGTTAGACCAATATGTAATCATGGGTGAGCTGTCGCTCGATGGCAGTTTACGCCCAGTCAAAGGTGTTTTGCCTATAGCTATAGAAGCCCGCCGCCAAGGTTATAAAGGTTTTATTTTACCCAAAATAAATGCTAAAGAAGCCGCCATTGTAAACAATCTGGAGGTTATAGGCATAGAAAGCATGCAAGAGGCCATTGATTTTTCGGAAGGTACTTCTCAGATCAAACCCTTGGAAAGCAACACCCGTGAAGTGTTTTTTGATACGTTGAACGACTACGAGGCAGATTTTGAACACGTACAAGGGCAAGAAAATATCAAACGCGCTCTGGAGATAGCTGCTGCCGGAGGGCATAATGTGATTATGATAGGGCCTCCGGGGGCAGGCAAAACGATGCTTGCCAAACGACTACCATCTATACTGCCTCCGCTCACCCTGCACGAAGCCCTCGAAACTACTAAAATACATTCGGTAGCGGGTAAAATGCCTGCTAACTCAGCCCTGATTTCTATTCGACCTTTTAGATCACCCCACCACACCATCAGCGATGTGGCTTTGGTAGGAGGGGGAGGTATTCCTCAACCGGGCGAAATATCTTTGTCGCATCACGGTGTACTATTCTTAGATGAATTGCCTGAGTTTAAGCGTACCGTGCTAGAGGTATTACGCCAACCTTTGGAAGAGCGTCAGGTAACCATTTCGCGGGCAAAGTTGTCGGTGGATTTCCCTGCCAACTTTATGCTCATTGCCAGCATGAACCCTTGTCCTTGTGGCTATTACAACCACCCCGAAAAAGAGTGCGTGTGTGGTCCTGGAGTGGTACAACGCTACCTCAATAAGGTAAGTGGACCTTTGCTCGACCGTATTGACTTGCATGTAGAGGTAACTCCGGTATCGTTTGACGAAATGACAGCCATGCGCAAGAGCGAAACCAGTGCTGGCATAAGAGAAAGGGTAATAAAGGCACGCGAAATACAAACCGATAGGTTTAAAGACCAAAAAAAGATACATTCCAATGCCATGATGCCCCCTGCGATGGTCAAGCAATTGTGCAGTATTAGTCCAGCAGGAAAAACATTGCTCAAAACGGCGATGGAGCGTTTGGGGCTTTCGGCAAGGGCGTATGATCGTATTTTGAAGGTGTCGCGTACTATTGCCGACCTTGCCCATAGCGAAGAAATAAAGGTAGAACATTTAGCGGAAGCGATTCAATACCGCAGCCTGGATAGGGAAAATTGGGCGGGATAGTTTTTATGATTGTTTTATGGTGATATGACTTTATGGTTCGCGAAGCGGGGCTAAAAATTATCGTCCTAACTACGGACTTCCAACTTTTAACTATGCTTTTTATAAGTTTCTGAAAATCAATGTGATATAAAAGTGTGGTTACCTGTAGAACAGGGTATAGCACCGATATACATCGGTATCTAAGGACTTGAGGCTGTAGAGGTTGCCAACTACGGACTCCTGACTACCAACTATTAACTTTTAAACTAAATAAACAATTATAATAATGGAAGAAGAAGTGCAAGAACATTGGGACTCATACATTGCCAGTTATGAAGAGGGCAAACCAGGGCTCACTACTTTGAGGATGGATTTGATAGAAACTGCGCCAGAGGCAGACTATCCTTTTGCGTTGATTACAGGATTTAATTTTGGTGGCGAACGTGAAGATGGTTTTCCGGAAGAGCGTGACTTGCAGGCGGTGCACGATACCAGTGATGCTATAGTAGGTTTTATGGAGCAAAATTTTGATTGCGTTCATGTGGCTTCGTTTATGTATGACTTTCAGCGCATGGAGTACTTTTACCTGAAGGCAAAGAATAACGTAGAACAAGGGCTCAATAAGTTATACGAAAGCCAACTGCCTGGGTATGAGTGCTACATTAGCATAGAAGAAGACAAAGATTGGGCGTTGTATCAGGAGTTTTTGTTTCCTACCGACGAGATTATGCACCACATGTACGACCAAAAAGTGGTGTTGCACCTGGAAGAAGCCGGAGACAATTTGTTGGCTTCCCGAAGAATTGATCATTGGGTGCTTTTTGCCCATAAGGGCGATTTGGAACGCTTTTCTGATGAGATAGCCAAGCAAGGGTTTAAAGTAGAGGGCACCTCTGAGAGTGACGACAAAGAGTTACCTTTGCAAGTACAGGTATGGCGTAACGATATACCCGAACTAGACACTATCTTTCCGGTAACTTCTGGCTTACGCCAACTTGCCGAAGATTTTAATGGATCGTACGATGGTTGGGAAACTGTAGTAACTAAGTAACAAAAGAAAATGATGAAAGTAGGCGAGCTAAGGGAGAAGTTAGCAAAATATAAAAAAGAAGAGCTGATAAAAATAGCGGCTGAATTTTATAAACAGTTGCCCAAAGCAAAAAAAGAAGCCTTACAGAATTTGATAGAAAACCCCGCCGCCAAGCCCACACCAGTGCTCAAGGTGGGGCTTACTTTGGAGGAGTTAAAAATTGAAACTGAGGCTTTTATTATCAATGCCAAAGAAGGGAATTATATAAAACCCAACCAGATGGTGCCCAAAAAAGATCGAAGTAAGTGGCGCTTTTTGGTAAAACGATTGCATAAAGCCTTGAGCAAACACAACCGCCCCGACAAAGATCTTGGGCTTCAGGCACAATTACTTTCGGGGTTGTATGGGGTGCTTTGCCAAGCAGAAAGCTTGAGCTATTTTACTACCCCATATCCTTTTAGTTCGGTAGGCATCAGCAAAGACAAGTTTTTTGAAAGTATACTGTTTTTGATAGAACTCAACGAGGGTAAAGCGGCTGTAGTAAACAAAGGCATTGAGCTAATGTATACACATAATTTTGGCGGTTATTATGAGTACAAGAGTTTACAAGCGGTATTTGAAGGGTTTTTGACCATTCCTGACCTTAAATATCAGGCTATAGAAAAAACTACACAATTACTAAAAAACAATGGTTTTGCACCGCCCAAAAAAAACTCAAAAAAAAGCTATTACGCTTACAACAGGGAGAAAAAAAATCGGGAAAAGAAAAACAACAATCTTGCTACATTGGGTTTTGCTATGCACATTGGCTTGTTTGAATATGACGAAGCCATTGCCTTTTTTGATCAACACTATTACGAAAATGAAGAAGAGGTGAAGTTATATATATTGGTAAAGCTACTTTTTGATGAAGGACTCAAAGACCAAATCAAGCAACAGCTGAAACAAGCCATCAAGCGGGGTGTTCAACCCCGACAACGTTTGATGGATTTACTAAAAGTAATATTAACTGACGACGCATTGCCTGTTTATTTTGTCTAAAGCATTTGAGTAGATATGCCTTGTCTTTGCGTGGGTAAAATTTAAAAAAACTCTCTTTTTGAGTCTTACCATATTTCTTCTATCTTAACCGCATGCAAAAGTTCATACATTACCTATATTTTGTAGTGGTTGGCTTGGCAGCTTGTCAAAGCTCACCCAAAGATCGAAGCATTGTGGTTGCGTTTGATGTTTATTGCGAAATGGTAGCCAATGATGCCAAGCCAATGAGCCTTCATTACCCAATGGAAAAGACGGCATTGGACAAATGGTGGAAAGAGTTTGTGTTGGTGGCCAAACGATACCCGGTACAACTTTACCGCGAAACAGACTTTCCGGTAACACCACTCTTTCCGGCAAAGTTGACCAAAGGCAAAACAGTGGTGTTGATTTATAAAGGCAAAAGACTGGAGCAATACCAACAACTAAAAGCTGACCTGAAGCGCTATAAAGGCAATGATCCGATAGCAATGGAGGCTTTTGCCCGACGTTTGGGGCGTTTATTGGGCTATAGCCCTCAGGGGGTGAATATGCTATTGAGTAAAAACACTGACTACCGCAACCTGGCTCTTTTGGGGGTAACCCAGCAAGTCACCCACCTGTATTATGAAGATGTAGCTGAAGCTTTACAGTTTTATATCCACACTTTAGGCTTAACCAAAGTAGATTCGGCCAAGTTTTGGATAAGCGCTGATGCTGCCATTGAACTACACCCCCTGAACAAACACCACCCCAAAGGGCAAGCCAAATCTACGGCAGTAGCCTTTCTGACTGATCAATTGCCAGGCTGGTACGCCCACCTACAGGCCAACAAAGTACCCATCAAGTATACTTACAAACCCCAGAAGGGAGGGGCGCATGATGGTTTTGTAGCTATAGACCCTGGAGGGTATTTGTTAGAGTTTGAACAGTTTAAACAACACCCCGAAAACGAATTGTTGATGGCAGTACTTGCCCAGGCTCCCCACAAAACAACTGCCATCAATCAATTAAATTTTTATGGAGCCATCACCTGGACTTACCACCAAGACTTGCTCAAAATGCAGTGTTTTTATGAAGAAATCTTAGGGTATCGTTTGGTAGCCGACCAAGGCTGGACAAAAATTTATCAGACTTCGCCCACTGGTTTTATTGGTTTGGTAGACGAGCAACGGGGGATGGAAGATTATGCCGATACTAAAGCGGTAGAGATAGCCTGGACAGTCAAAAACAACGCTGGTTTTGAGGCTTACGCCCAGCAACGTTTGCTAAGCTATCAGTACCAAAATAATGCTTTTAAAGGGCCAGAAAAATATGTTTATAAGCTTGGCTATGCCAAATAGCTCTATTTACAGGTAGTGGATGAATATTGAAGGTTTTTATAGCTCCTTGGCGAAGCAATTGGTTTGGGTAGGAGCTATCTGATGGCTCACGTGTGCAGTCGCTAAAAGGGGCAGGCATCGTGGTGTTTTGTAAATTTATTTGGTGCAACTGGCACTTATTCAAGAGTTGTTTTTATAAACGCAAATACTTTTACGTATTTTTTGTTATTTAGAATTAGATTAAATAAACTTAAGCCATTGATTTACGGCTAAATGCCTGATTTTTAAACTATTTGATCTAATGCAATCAACATTTCAATCTGTATTTGACCAGATTTCGCCCTTTTTCTTACCCATTGTTTTTACCCTTATTATAGTAGAACTGCTCCTGCTTTGGGTAGGCAAAAAAATAAAACTAAAAAAAGAAAGCTGGGTAAGCCTGCTTTGTTATTCACTGGGAAGCTTGCCCTATTTTTTATTTTTTGCTGTGTTGCAGCTCAAAGTGATGTTTTGGTTTTATGAAAATGCCCGACTATTTACTCTAGGCAATGAGTGGTATGTGTGGGTACTTGCTTTTGTATGTTTCGACTTTGTTTGGTGGGTAGTTCATTTTGCTGCACACAAAGTACGGTTTTTTTGGTGCATTCATGGGGTACACCATACCCCAAAAGAAATGAACATGAGTGTATCTATCAGAGGTTCGGTTTTTGACTTTGTGCAATACATTCACTTGATGATTTGGTTGCCTTTGTTGGGTTTTCACCCTTACATTATTTTTATAATGAATGGTTTATCGCGTATTTATGCTGTGTTTACCCATTTAAACGAGCGGTACCTCAAACACACTCCTTTGCTCGATAAATTTCTGATTACCCCTTCGTTGCATAGGGTACACCATTCGAGCAATCACCTTTATATTGATACCAATTTTGCCAATACATTGTCGATATGGGACAGAATATTTAGAACTTACCAAAGCGAAGTAGCTCAGGTAAAGCCCGTTTTTGGCGTAATGGACAAAGACTTGAACACGGAAAGTGTTTTGAGTAGTCAGTTTGATTTGTGGAAATCGTTGATCAGAGATATAAAAGCCACTCCAAAAATTACTGACAAAATAAAGTATTTGGTCATGCCCCCTGGCTGGCATCCACAAAATAAGGGAAAAACCGCCAAAATTTATAGAGACAGCGCCATGAAAACGCTTGATGCTGCCGATAAAGCCAAAGTGGAGCTTTGAGGCATTGGTAAAAAACAATGCGGTGTATCTAAGACGAGACAATACACCGCATTATACAAACTCCTCAAATCAGAAGTGATTAAACAAAGAGGAATGCTATTTTTCTACAATGACCAAATGTTTGGTTTTGACAGATACCGCACTGAATATGCCCAAGGCACCACTTATATTGCTTGTAGGGTTGGCAGGTGGTGGGCTAAACATGCCTCCGTCGTTAAACAAAAGTTCGTCGAGTGCTCGGTAATACTCATAAGTAGCCTTGGGGATGGCAAGCATCGAAAAACTCACCTTGTCGTTGGGTTTGAGCGCATAAGGTGCTTGAAAACCCTCGATATTCTCTTGAATCCAAGCATCATCTGCCACTGCCAAATCCTCAGGTTTATCACGAATGGTATCATTGATGGTAAAACGCCATTGATAAAAATTTACCTCATCCTGTGGGTCGGTTGCGTACATTTGCAAATAATACCCTGCACCTTTCGACGCATCTCCCTCAAAGTAAGCGGTTTGCTCTACCTTAAAATCCAGCAACTCGTTGGGCATAGTACTTTGGGCGCTATAGGTAGTTTCACCCACGATTACCTTAAGCATATACGTAGTACCTGGCGTGCCCACAAAAGCACTGGTTTGATAGGTGCCAGGCTGTTCAGTATTTTCTTGTAACGTATAAGTGCGGTTGCCATCGCTGATTGTTACCACTGCCCCACTTACTTTGGGTGGTACTTCATTGCCCATATAGTCTCCCGTACGACTCACTTTTACTACATAAGGTTCGGCACGGTCAGTTACCTCCCCCTCAATCACTAGCTGGGGGGCGGCACTGTTCAAATCTACTTCAATTATTTTGGTGCAGCTGGTCAAAACCGTGAATGCCAACACACTATATATCAATTTATTAAGTATTTTTCTCATTGTTTGTTTAGTTAATAGTCGAAATTTAGGTTTTAGCTTTTTTGACTGTTTGTATAGAGCCCTTAGCTTTTAGCCTTTTCTTGAGCTTTGATTGGCTTTTGGCCTTTAGCTTTTTTTTGACTGTTTGTATAGAGCCCTTAGCTTTTAGCCTTTTCTTGAGCTTTGATTGGCTTTTAGCCTTTAGCTTTTTTTTGACTGTTTGTATAGAGCTTTTAGCTTTTTTGTTCTCTGTGTAGCTTTAGCCCTTAGCTTTTAGCCTTTTTTTGACTGTTTGTATAGAGCTTTTAGCTTTTTTGTTCTCTGTGTAGCTTTAGCCCTTAGGTTTTAGCTTTTTTTTGACTGTTTGTATAGAGCTTTTAGCCTTTTTGTTCTCTGTGTAGCTTTAGCCCTTAGCTTTTAGCCTTTTCTTGAGCTTTGATTGGCTTTTGGCCTTTAGCCTTTTCTTGAACTATGATTGGCTTTTAGCCTTTAGCCTTTTCTTGAGCTATGATGGGCTTTTAGCCTTTAGCTTTTTCTTGAACTACGATTGGCTTTTAGCCTTTAGCTTTTTCTTTGAACTATGATTGGCTTTTGGCCTTTAGCTTTTTCTTGAGCTTTGATTGGCTTTTGGCCTTTAGCTTTTTCTTGAGCTATGATTGGCTTTTAGCCTTTAGCTTTTTCTTGAACTACGATTGGCTTTTAGCCTTTAGCCTTTTCTTGAGCTATGATGGGCTTTTAGTCTTTAGCTTTTTTTTGAGCTATGATGGATTTTTAGCCTTTAGCTATCATATTTGCGAATTAGTTAGGAGTTGGTAACCCATAGTTTTAGTTGCGCTTTGCGCTCATTCGTAATTCGTAATTGTTTAACTCGTAATTAACTACGCTTGTGCTCATTCGTAATTCGTAATTAACCCACCGTCTTAAAACTTAAAATTATAAGAGACCGAAGGCATAATGCCAAAGAGGTAAGTCATCTCTGCCTGAGTTTTGCCGGGGGTGTTTTCATCTTCTCTAAACTGGATAGAAAATGGGTTTTTGCGGGCATAGGCATTGTATATAGACAGGTTCCACTCGCCCTGAAACTTCTTGCCAAACAACCGCTTTTGGGGGCGTTTCCAGGTAAGCGATAAGTCCATGCGATGATAGGCAGGCATACGATAACCATTGCGTTCGGTATAATAAGGCACCGTTTTATTGTCGATGATGTAGCGTCCTGCAGGCATTGTTACTGAGGCACCCGTAGCGTAAGTAAAATTAAGCGCCAGGCTCAAACGTGAGCTAAACTCGTGGTTTACAATCAAGTTAAAACTATGACGGCGGTCGTGGCGTGGGGCATACGGGTTGCCATTGTTTATTCCAGCTGCTTTACGTTCTGTTTTTGATAAAGTATAACTCACCCACCCCGTAGTGTTACCTTTGTTTTTGCGCAGCATGAGTTCTACCCCGCTTGCCCAACCTTCGCCAGGGCGTAGCTCTTGCGAAATGGCTTCGTTGAGCAACAAATTGGCATTGTCTCTAAAGTCTATTTGGTTTTGCATCCATTTGTAGTACCCTTCTACCGAAAACTCATACATATTGTCGTAGAAGTTTCTAAAATAACCTATGCCTACCTGATCGGCAATCTGCGGTTTGATGTTTGGGTCGCTCGGAATCCATACATCAGACGGAAACCCTGCCGAGCTATTAGAAGCTAGATGAATGTACTGGCGGGTACGGTTATAAGACACCTTGATAGAGCTACGAGCATTGAGCAAAAGTCGGGCACCCAAACGTGGCTCAAAGCCCATGTAGGTGTTGTACAGTTTGCCACTGCCATAGTGGGTGGTATCGGTTGCCACCGAATTGCCTTGAGCGTCTTGGGTGTAAGTAAAGATACGGTCTTTGCCCATATTAGAAAAAGCTGAAAACCTCAACCCATATTGCAACGATAAAGCGGGGGTGAGCTGATGGTCGATGCTGATATAACCTGCTTGCTCCAGGGCATATTTTTGAGGTACTTCCAGTTTTTTGAAAATAGACGCTCCCTTTGGCTCTAGTTTACCCGGCGAAAACGTGTGGTAAATATTGTGGTAACCAAAATCTACCTGCAACTCTGGGGCAACAAAATAAGAAAAATCAAACTTGCCACTCACATTTTGAAGCTGTGATGTCCACTCAAAATTTTGTACACCTTCGTTTACAAACAACGAATAGTTAAAACGACTGTACAGCAAAGTGGTGCTCATAAACAGGCGTGAGTTAAACACGTGGTTCCAGCGCAAAGTAGAGGTAGCATTGCCCCACGAAAACCCAAAGTTATTGCCTACACTTAGCACGTCTTGCCCAAAGTATCCAGAAAGAAACAAGCGATCGTTTTCGCCCAGTTTTACGTTGGTTTTGGCATTGAGATCATAAAAATACAAACGGTTGTCCTTGATTGCCTTGTCGTCTGACAACCGCAAAAACATATCGGCATAGGTACGCCTGCCCGACACCACAAACGAAGCTTTGTCTTTGGCAATGGGACCTTCCAAGGTCAGGCGACTGGAAATTAACCCGATGCCTCCTGAGCCCGAAAATTGTTTGGAGTTGCCCTCGTTCATTTTAATGTCTACCACCGAAGACAACCGACCTCCGTAGCGGGCAGGCATCCCACCTTTGTATACTTCTACATCTTTGATGGCATCTGAATTAAAAACCGAGAAAAAACCCATCAGGTGTGAAGCATTGTATACCGGCGCTTGGTCGAGCAAAATCAGGTTTTGGTCGGCAGAACCTCCCCTCACAAACAAGCCAGTAGTACCCTCACCCACGCTCTGAATGCCTGGGGTCATTTGTAGTACTTTGATAATGTCGGACTCACCGCCAAAAGTGGGGATAGATTTTATTTGCTTGGCACTGATCTTTTGTACACTCATTTGCATACTTTGCACATTTTTGTCCAGCTTTTCGGCAGTAATTACCACCTCATCGGTTTGTGCTACCTCTTCGGTCAGTTCCAGCGTAAGAGCTTGTTTGGTTTGCAGGTTGATTACTTTGCTTTGGGTAACATAGCCTATGTAGGAGAAACTCACCGTGTATTTGCCTGCAGGCAGGCTCAGCGAATAAAAGCCGTAGGTATTGGTAACTGCCCCTGAGCCCAACTCTTTTACAAAAACAGTGGCACCGATCAAACCTTCGCCAGTTTGGGCGTCTTTGAGGTAACCACTCAGGGTTACTTTGCGACTTTGGGCTTGTGCCTGACTCCATGCCATGAGCCCTATCCAAATAGTGAGCAATAAGAAGAATTTTAAGTTGTTCATTTTGATTGTTGTATAAAATTGTTTGTGTGGTGGTTGCCCATTGTGCACGATGAGCAACTCAGAGATTATGTTGGTATTGCAATACTTGGAATATGTGGGGGAAGACCAGCGTTGATAAATAAGGGTTGCCTTGAGTGACTTTTTTTTATGGAATTAGGCTCTATTTTGAGCGACTGGCTTGCCAATCAGGAGGGTTAATTTGAAGATTTCAAAAATACATTGTTTGTACACAATTGACCTGGTATACAGCGCAGTTAGCATAGGGTTTTTCGGGGTTTTTTATGACCCTATACAAGGTGTGTTGTAAGTTGTTTAATCTTTATAACATTCGTGTGTGATTTTGCGTATGATTTAAAAAAAAACAGCTCATTATTTGGATAAAATGAGCTCATGGAAAATAATCGAATTTCACTGATTCGATAGATCAACTTAAACACAAAGAGATATGAACGAGTTATTTTGGAACCAAATCGTTGCGTTCGATTTTGACAACCCACCTGCCGAATACAGTTTTACACTCAGACTTTCCAAAGAAAACAACTGGACTAAAAACTTTACCCTTGAGGCAATCTTAGAGTACAAAAAGTTTATGTACCTGGCGGCCACCTCCAACAGAATGGTGTCTCCCTCCAAGATTGTAGACATTGTTTGGCATCAACACCTTATTTTCACCCAATCTTACCACAGTTTTTGTCAAATACTGGGCAAAAACGTCCAACACATTCCTTCTACGCACGATAAAAAATATTTTCAGAAATTTCAAGAAGCCGCCAGTCGTACCAAACACCTTTACACCCAAACTTTTGGCAAACAACCCAAAGCATTTTGGACTCATGACGATATGTATGGCAGCCTCAACCTGCGTAAATCAAAAGTAAGTCTATCATCTTTTATATTTTGGGGCGTACTGGCTGTTTTGGTATTTATTTTACCTTTTAGGGTATTGATGGAGCCTATTTACCTCAGCATTGATGGACCAAATTTTATATGGTGCTTTATAATAACCTCTGTATGTACTTTCGGTTTTTTGGAGATGTATAACCAACGAGCCCTCAAAAATATACTTAAAATAGCCGATAAAGACGCTTTCATTCATCAACTTATGCCTTCAGAAGCCATTTACCTCAAAACCCAAAACATAGTCAAGGTAATCAATGGCTTTGTAAGCAAGTTGATAGGTCTTGGAGCCATTCATATTGACTTTGACTATAAAATGAAATTGAATCACAAGTCACACGATAACTCACAGGAACAAACGCAAATAGTAAATGTATTGGAAGATTTGGGTGAAACACATTATCCTTCTCTTTGGCCAATACTTGCCACCAAACCAGTATTTGCCAATACTGCACAGGCAATGGATGAACTAAAGGAGTATGTCATAAATAGTACTAGGTTTAGGGGAGTATTTTATATCAACTTTGCCTTACTTTCGCTATTGACCATGCTGGGAGCAGGCAGACTCATTACTGGATTGTACGCAGAAAAACCAGTTAGATTTTTGGTAGTGTTAGGAGCCATTGTTGTTTACTTTAGTGTAATGTACCTTTACCGACTTTGCCGCTTGATTTTCACAAGTACGGTCAGTAATTACTATAAAAAAATGTTAACCCAACAACCCAGCAAAGAACAAAGGGCATCTTGGAAGTGGGACTATTTTTTAAGAGGAGATGTGGCTTTAGATACTGCTTTTGTTTCTATTGCAGGTTATATAGACAAAAACAGTAACGGAGGCACGGCTTGTGGTACTTCATGCGGTAGCTCTTGCGGAGGTGGTTGTGGCGGAGGCTGTGGTGGTTGTGGTGGGTGAGCCCAGACAATACTTAGATATAACAAAAAGCGACCAAAGTCGCTTTTTGTGCTTTAGTTGAGTACAATGTGTATCAGTCATAGTGGTTGAAATAAGCAATCCAACCACCCTGGCTTATATGGTAACAAAACCTTATTTTACTTCATTTTTTGAGCAAACCATTGAGTAGCTTCAGCCACTGCTTCTTTCATTTCATCGGCTTGGTCGTAATAATTAAATTGATGATAAGGCGACTCCAGGTCGGTGTTCATCCAATGCAGTTTTTTATCGGTGGAAGTGATTTTTGCAAAATAATTTTTAGTGTATTGTGGCAACACTGCACCATCTGAGTGAATCATAAGGGTAGGCACCTTAAGTTGACTTGCCGTAGGCATAGGGTCGGTAGTGAGCCAATCTTCCCACGACATGACCGCAAACTTATCGGCACTCCATTGACTCACGGCCCCTCTTTGGGGGTTGAGGTAATAATCGTAAGCGCCATACATGGCGGCTGTTTCGTCCTCAGTCGAAATAGTGGGTATATACATTATTGTGCCACTTTCGGCGTACGTTTGTTTGGCAGTTTGGGCAGCTTTTATCTTGGTTTTTACTCCTTCTTCGCCTCCATAAAATAGCTTTACTGCTTCGGCATCGTGGAGCCAGGAAGCTACCGTTACTACCGCCTTGATTGTGTGGTCTTCTGCCGCTGCCATCAAGGTATACATTGCCCCAGCGCAAACTCCCAAGGCACCTATGCTTGTTGGGTCTACTTCTGGAAGGCTGTTCAGGTAAGCCACCGCATTTTGTATATCGACCTTCTTTAGGGCTGGACTCTCATAAAAACGAGGCGTTCCTTCGCTTTCGCCAAAGTTTCTGAAATCGAATGCCAAGGTAATAAAGCCTTGCGTTGCCAGTTGTTGTGCATAGCTTCCCGCCATTTGCTCTTTCACTGTAGTCCAGCTGCCCGATACTACAATGGCAGGCCAGGTTTGGGCAGAAGTAAAGTTTGGAGGGTAGTAAAGGTGACCAACCAGTTGGGCACCTTCGCTCTGAAAGCGCACTTTTTTGATGTTTGTCTGGTGGGTGGTGGGTATTGAGTGTACAGTTTTCATATTTCCTTTTTTTGAGTTGCAAATCTGTGATTGCACCGTTTGGAGCCTTCATTACTTTGTTTACCCAAAGTTCTGCAAAAGATCATAAGGAGACTTGGTGATTTCAAACGAAGAAGTATGAATTTCAAAGGTGGGTATTTTGTCGATACTCCAAAGGGGTTTTTCCCGTTCGTTTCTTAAAAAAAGAACTAAAATTATTGGGGCTGTCAAAATACAACGTGTAGGCAATCTCTTTGATGCTCCAGGTGGTTTGGGCAAGGTAAGCCTTTGCCAGCATCAATAGGTGCTGGTGTATATGGTTTAACGCAGTAATACCGGTGAGTTTTTTTACTACGGCGTTCAAGTAGTTGGGGTGTACGTGTAGTTGGTTGGCATAGTAGCTGGTAGAATGCAGGTTGGCAGAGGGGGTAGGAGTAGTGTCTTGATAAAAACTGGTTTGAATAAGGGTTTGGTAACGGGACAATAGCTTCAGGTCTGCTGTCCTGGAGCCAATGCTACTCATTTTGTCGTCTGCTTGCCGTTCAAACAAGCGTTTGACAAGCGATAGCAGAAGATAGACCTGGGCTTCTATAATTTGAAATTTATCAGTTGCTTTGCCATTGTACTCGTTCCAGATGTTTTGATAAATAGATAGGATGACGGGCAATTCGCCAGGGGGTACCTCAAAGGGGATAGATTGCTCTATTTTGAGAAAAGGAAACAGCTTTAGTATTTGTGAAAGAGTGTGAGACTGTGCCACAAAATCCTGGCTAAACATCAAGTAATAGCCTTGCCAGTTGGGTACTATGTTCCACGAAAGAAGCTGGAAGGGAGTATTAAAAAATACAGTGGTTCCTTCCGGAAAATCTGCAAAGTGCCCTGACATTACCTTACCGTCTCCCCCAGCTTTGATCGCAATGGCGTAAAACTCGTGTCGAAACACAGACATTTGGTGGGCTACTGTGGCCATGTTTTCTTCAAAACTTCTAATGTCGAAGTGAGGGTGTTTGGGGGCGCTTATATTGATTCCTTTACAATAGGCTGATATGGTTTTGAAATGCTTCATGGGTGGTTACTTACGTGGTATGATTGATATAATATATAAGAAGCATAGACAGTTCTGTCTAGAGTAGACAAGGCATTGATTGGTCGTCTACCTTGCTTCTAGAGTCACACATTGTTGCCCTTCGTTCAGTACCCTTTTGTGGGCAGATACTTCATATCTTTTCTGCATCAGTCTGGCAAAATCGAGACTTGCCCCGTACTTTGTTTTTATCTCTTCAGGTGTTAACCTTTTTTCAAATAACAAGTAAGCAAAAATGTCTTGTTCTTCGATACTTGCTCCCAGTTCGCCCTCGTGGGTTTGCCCTTCAAAGTAGCCAGTGGTAGGTGGCGTGTCTATGATGATTTGTGGCACATTCAATACCTTAGCCATTTCATAAATATCAATTTTGTACAATTGGTCAAACAAGCCAAAATCGTAAGACAGTGGCGTGCCATATTTGGTGCCATACCCTTGACAAAGTTCGGTTTTGTTGCCTGTGCCCAACACCCTGCCCCTGATTGCCCGCTTAAAATCATACAAAATGGCTACCCTGATACGTGAGCCAAAATTACCGCTTCTGAAACGCTGTTCGGTGTTTTGCATCATGTGGCCAGCATTTAGCTCCAGTTCGGCAATATGGGTCTGGTTCATTGCCTCACGGTGGGCTTGTACAATAGGCGAAATATCGACAATGGTTGGAATGCCTTGATTGTCAACTGCCAGGTTGAGCGCTTCTCTTACCAACTTGGCGTGTGCCAAACTCTGAAAATCATCAGGACGGGCAGGCATCGATACAGCCAGCACATTGGCTTTGCCCACTGCTTTTACGGCAAGGTAAGTAGCCACGGTGCTATCTATGCCCCCCGAAAGTCCCAACATGAGCTTAGGTTTTATTAGGGGAGATTTTTTGTTGTCGAACCGAGAGCGCCCCGATGTAGGATCGGCATCGGGGAACTGTGCCTGAAAGTAATGTTTGATTTGAGTAATGACCTTGTTGGTCAGGGTTGTATACCCAAAGGCGTACCTTTGTTTAATTTCTGCAATAAGCATCAGTACTGTTTGCTGATCTTTGAAGTGTCGATATTGGGGTTCGTTTGCCATTATAATAAAGCATCAAAGGGTTTATTCAATATATTACTTTTGGCAGGGATACGCAATTTTATTTTATGTAAGGAATGGTACCAAAATAAATACACATTCTTAACCTCATCTTTTGAGGCTATACTTTGTTAAAAAATAGCCGAATAGCGATGCTATTAGCCAACCTTCCCTCAAGCTCGCTCAATATCCACTAGGAGCCACAACTGGTATTTAATAATTATAAAGTGATTTTTCTATTAAAAAGTTGTCAATCATTAAACACACTTGTGTAATGATTGATTAGAATATCGGTGAGCCGTTACTTTTTTCTACAGGTAAAAAAGTAACCAAAAAACCCGCAGCTGTAGTTTGTTTTGCCTAAATCTGCTCCACTACGCCGAAACTGCTCAAACTCGCTTCGCTCAAACAGTGATCAGTTTTTACGGCTTCGTTTCACAGATTCTTAACGGCAACAAACTAAGGCTGAGTCTAGCTGACGCAACCGCTATTACTCGATTATTAAAAAACAAATGCCTGTCCTACTGGATATTGCCGTGTCGCGTCTAGCAACAAAATATTTTAGCGTTACTATAGAAGTTTATTTTTACACCATTCCTAAGAACTGAGGTTGCCAAACTTCTTGAAGGAAAAACCTTCAAGAAATTTGGCAACCTTTGACTTATGAGGGAGGTTTTTATTGCTTTCCGTTTTGCTTTATTCAGCCAGCAATTCTTCTACTTTATCAATGGGTCTGCCAATCACTGCTTTGTCGCCCTTTACCACTATGGGGCGTTCTATCAGCTTAGGGTATTGTACCATGACGTCTACCCATTCCTCTTCGCTGAGGTCTTTGTCTTTGAAGTTTTCTTTATAATCTGCTTCTCCCTTTCTTATCAAGTCTTTGGCAGGCATCTGTAGTTTTACCAGCAAATCGGTAAGTTCTTCTTTGGTAGGAGGCGTTTTCAAGTATTCTATGGTTTCAAAATCTACTCCTTTGCTTTGCAACAGTTTCAAGCTGTCCCGGCTTTTCGAGCAGCGGTTGTTATGGTATATTTTCATTTGATAAAGTAGTTTAAATCGTTTTTTGAAAAATTGCATCAAGCTACAAAAGTAAGCAAAAGTTGACTTAGAAATGGTTGAAAAATAAGTTACTTATCTGGTGGTAGGGATTTCTTTTTGAGGCAGTTTTAGCCGTTGGCAGAGATGCAGCTATCAGTTTGCAGGCATAACCTTAGCTACGACGAAAAAAACGCATAGTTCCACTGGAACTGCCGGGGTAACGAAACATCAGGAAGAAAAACCAGAAGGAAAAGTTATTTTCTGCCCATTCCTTCATCGCGTATGAGGTAGCCTTTTGTTAGGGGTATACCCAAATGTTTATTTTTATCAGGAATTATTTTTTGACAAAAAAAAGGGTGCGCCAAGCTACCAAAAGTTAAAATAAACCGCTTTGTTTTTTTCCTGCCAATTTTTATGCTTTTTTGACAGGACTGATATTTTGTGAGAGGACAAAACACCCACACCTATGAATAAACCTGATTTTCAAATTTTTCAGACTTTTTTTAGCCAAGAAGAAGCACAAGCTTTTATTGCTTTTTTCGAAGAAAATAACATTCGCTATATTTTTGACCGCAACTACATCATAGAGCCTAACGCAGAACAGGCGGCGTCTATACTTATCAAACCCGGTGAATCGCTGCAAAACGAATGGGCTTTGAAAATACACTCAGAAGATTTCGCCAAAGCCGATTATTTGCTTCAACAAGAGATCGAAAACATTACCGAAGTGCCCAAAGAACACTACATTCATCAGTTTGACAATAACGAACTGAAAGAAATTGTACAGAATCATGAAGAATGGAACAGGCAAGATGTACATTTTGCCCGGTTGTTGCTAAAACAGCGCGAAAACAGTTAAAACAACAAAAGCCCCTCCATTCAATTTGGACAGGGCTTTTGTTACCAAAGTGATTGGTGTATGCCACCAAAAAAGTTATACCTTAAAAGTACCCACTGCTTTTTCGCACCCTTCCCAGTTGGTGCGTAGGTTGGCTTCATCCAGTAAAAGATCTTCAGGGGTAAGCGCTTCAGGGAAACCTTTCCAACCTTGACCAGAAGGACCAAAGAAATCACCTGGTTTTGCCTGAGGGTCCATTGCTGCTCTGATAATACCCGTAGCGCCGTCTTCGGCCGACTGTGCCATGTTCATCAAGTCAGCCTCACCATCCATTCCTCCTGCTGCCGCACTTGTTACCTGTAGTTTGGTTTTGGCAAGTCCAGGGTGTGCCAATAAAGGAATTACATGGTCGATATTGGCTTCTTCCAGTTTCTTTTTTAGCCCATAAGTAAACGTAGCATTCGCCAACTTGGTTTGGTGATAACGCTCCCAACGTGGTCCCTGAAAATTCATGTTTTGTTCTTCGGTACCATCACCGCCCAAGTCGCCGCCTTTTTTCTCAAAATAGTCATCTACTAAAGGTCCTCCTAAACGAGCCATAGAAGAATGATTGACAATGCGCGCTTTGGAGCTTTTTTTAAGCAAAGGAAATAGCTCTTTGGTAAGCAAGAAGTGCGAAATAACATTGGTTTGCATTTGCACATCATATCCATCTTTAGTGGCTTTGTCCTCCAGTGCCATTACACCCGCGTTGTTTACCAACACATCAAGTACTTCATGTTTAGCCTTGATGGTATCTATGGCGCTGCGTACGCTGTCAAAATCTTGTAAGTCGCAGGTAACTGCCTCGAATTTTCCGTTGGGAACTTCTGTTTGTAGTTGCTTGAGTGCTTGCTCGGCACGTTCGCTTTGGCGGTTGAGCAAAAGTACTTTAGCACCTTTTTTGGCCACTTCGCGGGCGCACACAAAGCCTGTGCCGCTGGTGGTTCCAGTAATGGCGACTACCTTGCCAGTCATATCCTGTGCGTGGTTGTTTAGTACCGTATCCAGGTGTAGAGTTTCTATGGTGTTTGTAATCATCTGTGTTGTTTTTTTAAGTCTAGAATTGAACAATTCAAAGTTTGTAATGAAGATAATGATATACTTATACAAATTCCAGATTGACTAACACAAATTCCAGTAATTTTTGGTTTTAGCGATTTTTTACTTTGATATTTCCTTAGAGCTCATTGGAAGCGACTCGGAACACAACCACTTGCATAAGTTTTTAAAAAACAAAAAAGCCTTATCTAACTCAATAGATAAGGCCTTATGAATAGAATACCAACTCATTGTTGGGTTGGTGCAATGCTATGTAGGTGTTGATTTTTATTTAGCGACGAAAACACTATTTTGTGGTATACCCCCCATTAATCAAGATAGTTTGACCAGTAATCCACCAACTATCGGTAGCCAAGAAAAGCACCAGTGGAGAAATATCTTCTATATTGGTTAACCCGCCAAGGGCAGAAGCCGACTGATGGTATG
Source organism: uncultured Microscilla sp. (assembly GCF_947493425.1). Lineage (GTDB taxonomy): Bacteria > Bacteroidota > Bacteroidia > Cytophagales > Microscillaceae > Microscilla. Next base: position 24,665 of record NZ_CANLRP010000093.1, read on the forward strand.
CTACCGCCTCTGGCGACTCTTGTCCATAAAAGAAAGGGGTGTCCATTGGTCCGGGGGCTACTGCGGTAACTGATATACCACGTGTGCCAAACTCTTTGGAAGCTGCTCTGGTATAATGTTCTACTGGAGCCTTGCCACCAGCATAAGTTGAATATAAGCCCGTGTATGCCCCAAGTAGAGACGTTGCAATAGTGATGATTTTACCATTGTCTTCGAGCTGTTTGCCAGCTTCTTGAATAAAAAAGTAAGCAGACTTACTATTGACGGCTGCCATAGTATCAAACTCTTCTTCTGTGGTTTCAAGAAAAGGTTTTTTTAGTACCATCCCAACCGTATTGATCGCCACATCTATTCGTTCAAACTTGTCTTTTGCTGCCCGAAACAGTGCTTTCATATTATTTACATTGGTCAAGTCGCTCTGTACAAGAATAGCATCACGCCCAAGGTCTTTTACTGCTTGTGCTGTTTTTTCGCTTTCGTTACGAGAGGCATCGCTATTGTAATGAATAACAACATCAGCCCCTTGTTTTGCTACTTCACGGCTTATGAGCCCACCAAGGTTTTTGCCACCACCCGTTATCAGTACTACCTTGTCTTTTAAGTTGATTTTTGCCATAATTATGAAAATATATTGTTGAATTTTCAGCAAAAGTAGTTCTTGTATGTAGTATAGCAGTTGCAAGAATTGCAGGAAGAGTTGTGTAAATAACAGAAGAGAAAAGAAAAACTATAGTTTCAGCCCTTTTCGATAGTTTGAAGGGGACATGCCTGTTTGTTTTTTGAAGAAATTGCTAAAGTGAGCCATTTCGGTGAACCCAAGCAAAAAGGCTATCTCTTTTATAGAATGTGGAGAATGTTTTAAGAGAGCTTTAGCCTGAGATATTGATTTTTCGGCTATCCAGGTGCTTACTGTTTTGCCAGTTTTGCTCTTGATCACTTGATTGAAATAGTTGGTGTTTAAATTTTGTTGAGAAGCGTAATCACTCACTTGAAATAATGTTTCTATTTTTCCTTGCCCAAGGTCTAAGTAATGCTGTTCAATATTTTGTTTGAATGTTTTTACAATGTGCGAGCTTCTGTTGCCTTCTTCTAAGGGTTGGTAGTTTTCCCAAAAAAGCTCTTTTATTTTAAATAAAATAATTGCCAGGTAGTGTCCTACTACCCTGTATTTATAAGGGGAGTCACTATTGTAATCCAAGAAAATTTGCTTGTAAAGCTTTTCTATATCAGAAAAATCTTGGTCTGATAGAGTATGCGGTGGCACAATTTCGGTCAGCAGAAAGAAAAACTCGTCAAAAAAAGCAGGATGAATATAGGTTCTGAAAAACTCTTCTGTTACCGCAATTCGGAAAGCGTCGTTTAGCTCATAAAAAGTATGTGATTTGATATGGCCTGGATTTGCAAAGTATACCGTTTGGTTGCCATACTCAAAAGTTTTGTCATCCATTGTGTAATTACCCTTTCCTTTTTTTATAAATAAGAAGGAATAATAGTTAGCCCGGTATACTTTAGATTGGTGTGGATAAGCAAGAGATAGCTCCTTGAAGTCATTGATGATAAATCCCACATCTTGCTTAACAGACAGGCCATTCTTGCTATATATGTCGGCTATTCCGTTTAAGTATACTATTTTGTTTGACAAGTTTTTATATTAAATTCGGTACACCTTTTTTATTGTATCTCTTTTGTTCGCTTTGGGTTCATCAAAGCCCCCTTGGTTTGGTAAACAAGGACTAAATATAAGGAAAAAAAACAACAATGAGTAATTGAGTTTTGACGTGGGGGCAACGTATGAAATGGTTAGAGAAAAGGTCACAGGAGCATGTAATTTAGGATAGGCAAGCCTGGCGGGTTTTCAGGTTGACACTTTCAAGTGCTTGTCGACAGACTGAAAGGAGGAGAAAAAGCTGGGAGACAAAAACAAAACCCCATCTCAGTTATTGAGACAGGGTTTGTAATTTTGTAGCATCAAACGATTATTTTACTACCAACAAACGTTTTACTTCGCTGTAGTTGTTTACTTGCAAAGTATAAAAATACATTCCTGGTTTGAGCTCACTGGTATCAAAGGTTACTTTATATTGCCCTTGATTGTTTACTTGCGAAGCCACCAATATTTTTACCATACGGGCATTTACATCTGACAAATACATGTATACTTTTCCGCCGTCAGTACCTACCTGGTAGTCTATAGTTACTTGCCCATTGGTAGGGTTGGGGTAAGCACCAAAAAGCCGATTGCCCAACTCCTTGGCAGGGGTTGCTACTTGTGCTTCGGTAGTTCTGGCGGTGGCGTTCAGATTATAACAATCCGAGCTGTTATCAAAAGCAGTGATTTGCCCCGGATCGCCACAATCAGGCAATGCATACCCAAAATCGGTGATTTTAGCGTTAAACTCTGCCCCCAGGGGTACCTCGAAACCTGGCTTTAGATTTACTTCCACTCCAGCTTCCACCTGGTAAGACCTGGTAGCACTTACAGGATTCCTGTTATCATAAGTGATGCTTATGTTGGCTTTGTTTAACCGTGCCCAACTCAGGCGACTGTCATACATCTTAAATCTATCGTTGATGGTAGCACTCTCATTAGAAAAAGGTGGAACATGATGAGTCCACTGTCGGTACTTGCTCAGGTCAAAATCAGCTGTGATGTCATTTACATCCAATGCATAATCTTTGATAAACAAGATAGGTGCATCATTGCCTCCATCGCTTCGTTTGAGTACCGCCTTTACCCTTATGTATACTTTTCCTCCATGACTTACATTGAAAGTCATGCCTTTAAAGCAGTTAACATTTACATAAGGAGTTTGCACCTGTACAAAAGGTCTTCTTTGTTTGTCTACAGGTTGCCCAGCAGGTGGGGCAATGTCGTTATCGGGGTTGTCATCATTGTTGGGGTTTGTGTCAGGGTTGTAATAGGTAATATGGTACTGACCTCTTTGCACCTGAAATAAGAAAGGATTGAACCTATATTCATTATTACGCTCCATGTGTTTGCTCAACATAGAGGCGTGATTGAACTCGGCAATAAAAGCTATCTGGGCAGATACCAAATCCAGTCCCGCTTTTTTATTGTATTCGGCAAGCACATCATTCGTTATTTTGTATGACTTTGTGCCTAGGAATCTAGGTTCAATCTCGTCGTAATCATCGTAGTAATCATAAAACTCTTTCAACCCCACATAGTTAGAATAGCTTACCATATCGGCTTTGGGCGTATTTTTTAGATTAAAAATACCCAAGGGGCAGGTAAAGTAAGTTTCATTGCCTCCGCTCCCCTGATGGGTGCCTGGCAAGCGTACAATGATGTTGTCAAGCGGCAAAGAAGTTTCTATAGTACCCGTAAGGGTTTCATTTACTTTGGTAATGGTAGGGGTAAATGGCGGTTTGGCTGCTGCACCCTCCTTTTTGGGTGCCAAAAAACCAATCACTTGTCCAACAACACCAATGGCTCCCAGAAACTTAGAGGCGCCACCCGCTATTTTTTGCACGCTACCAAACAACTTGGCAAACTTATTTTCTCTCTCTTGGTTGTCCAATAAATTGGTGGCAAGCTGAACACCATAAGAAAGAATTGGACCTATGCCCCCACTAGTGGGAAACGGCGGGTACAGTTTGTCTTTATCAGTAATAAAATCATTTACCTCTTTGGCGAGTTTATCAGCATCGAGATCTGTCACATTTTTCAAAAACTTTTTGCCCGAAGCCGCAAACTCAATAATGTCTTTTGAGTCTATTTTCTTGGGTTTTTGAATTTCGCTTTTATTTCCTGTGATAGAATACTCTTCGGTAATGTTTTCCCCCGAAATTTTTGCCTTTACATTAGACGTTGTCACTCCATGTACCGCAAACTGCAGTGATGCCCCATTGTACTTGCTATTGCTAATGTTAGGGTCATACATCATACGGTATTCTGCCACTACCCAATGGCGGTTAGAGTTGGTTTTGGAGGTCACATAAGAAATAGATTCGTTGTTGATCTCCTGATCGTTTACTGCATCCAGGTATTTGTCAGGAGCTTTTACCAGGTGGTTGGCATGTCCTAAAATAGCCGGTTTACTACCGCCAGTGGCGTGGCTCATTGTCACTACATACTGTTGGTGGTTATTGGTGTTATTGAACCAAATAAACAGGCGTAATAGTGCTCTATATTTATTGTATAACACAAAGTAGGGGTGGGCAACAATCCCATTGGCTCCCAGGTTTACCGCCATTACTTCCCAACCATTTTCTTTTTTGTAATCTTCTTGTTGATTGATCACATCTAATTTGGGATCTTTGGCGTTTAAAAAAGGAGACCCAAGCCGTATCACCCCATTAGATGGCGTATTGGCAGTCCATACCCTGCAATAATCCGGACTTAGTTCGTCTACCACTTCATACTTGTTGGCAAACTCTTGCATATACTTGATCATTTCATTTTGGTTCGAAGGGCATTGTCCCCAGCTTGTTTGCCCTGCAAACAGCAGCCCTCCCATAATGATCAGTATTAATGGAATTTTAAGCATTTTTTGCATTGTTTTTTACTTTTCAAGGTTTGATACCGGCGGTGATTTACTTATTTTTCTCCATCATTTTTTCCAATTTTTCCAAACGTTGGGCGAGCGCCTCGTATTTTTTCATCTGTTGTTTCAAAACCTTATTTTCTTTTTGTAATTGAATGGTGTACAAGGTCAGTTCTTCTACTTTTTGCAAAAGGGTCATGCTAAACTTGCCCAACTCCAAACCTTCTTTTTCCATCATTCGGGCAGGGGCTACTTCGGGCAGGTGCTTGTTTTGCTTGATAAAAGCTTCTACTTGCTCCAGAGGCATCAAGTGGTAGTTTTCTTGAAAAACAATGTCTTTACCAGCGTCGATGTGCACCCTTAGCTCGCGTACGTTGGCTTTGCCAGCAACAGTAAGCATAGCGTCCACATCAAAGTTAGCAGAGCCCACGGCAAGTTTACCACTGGTAGATACTTCATTGGCAGCCGAGTTTACATGCAACAAAGCGTTGTTTCCCAGGCTTACATTGCCATTGACCGACAGTTTATAATTGTTCACGGCATCGGTGCCAATGCCCACGTCTCCGTTTCTTGAGATGGTCATTACCTTGCCATTTACAAAATCACTATGGGTGAAGGTTCTTGGGAAATTCCCGGTGCTTTCGTGCACAATAAAGTCAAAGCCTCCATTGTTGGGAATTAAGATTGCCTGAGCGTCGTTGGCACCAATACGGTTGACCGTCCAACGCGATTGGGTGTTGTCCCAAAGTGCGTTATGCGAAAACACTGCGCGTACATAGTTGGTGGTAGGATTGGTAATATTTACTCCTTGTACTATAGCATTGCCCGATGTTAACTGAGCCTTTGCAAAAAACGAAACTAATACGAATAAACAGGTGAATTTTAAAACTTTCATAAGTAAAAGTATAAGGTTAATTTGATTTAAAAATGACTATTTGAACCAGCGCCTATTACTATACAGTAACAATAAAGCAGGTGTGAAGAGCCTCCATTAATTTGTTGCAAATAACCTTAAAACTTTTGGGGCAAACTTGGACATATTAGTAAAATACTTGGTGATATAGGTCTTTTTTGGCGGGCTTAGATGTATTAGTAAAATACTTGAAGATATAGTGAAAAAGAGGCAGGGGTTTGTTTAGCCAATTACGAGTTTTTCAATTACGAACCGACCACAGGGAGCTCACCTTCATAGGAAATCGTTTATCAAGAGGAGTGGCAAGCCAAGACAATTCAATCCCAAAAACAACCTCCTCGTATTGGTCTTAAGGCTTCAGCCAGACCAATACCCAACCCAAAAACTCGTATACAAGTTGTTTTTCAAAGTTTGGGGTGAGCATTGCTTAGGTCACCTTGTGGTAAGACCTTTATGAAAGAGGGAATTTTCGAATTATTTACCGTAGGGCGTTGAGAGTAATTTCTGATGAATTTTATGCTCAACTGGTTCAACATCTACCAGGTGTTGGTTTATATCCCTTGCTTGAAAAACAAAAACCTTCAACAAGTTTATCGCTTACCCACAAGATATTGCGCTACACTTGGGGCAATTTATTTTCTCCGTTTTACTAACTTTACGGCACTTATTCTGCTCAACAAAAACGGATGAATGAAAATGACACAACACAATCATACACTCGACTATATTAAAGGGCTGATAGAAAACATGCCCGCTGACTGGTTGAAGCTCACTACTCACCGACTGGATATTTATGAAGAAAAACTGGCCAAAACTCAATTTTTAGAACAGTTCGAAAACTTATTTAACGCCAATAACTTTAGCTCGCAGGCGCTGAGCGAATTGCCCACCGCATATGATTATATTAGGTTGGGGCATCCTTTGTCTTGTGTGCTAGAATGGATGATAGCCAAACTACACCATCAACTGCCTGAAAATGTCATTAGCTTTTCGTCAAAGACAGCCCCTGTGTTAGCCGTGCTCAGAAAGAACCTGTTAGCCAATAAAAACACCCAAATTATTTATAAAGGCGAATTGCCCGCCTATTTTGACGCTGATGTGCTCCGCCGTGTGTATGGGTATCAATTTGACCTGAAACAAGCAACAGATGCCACCGCAGGGTTTGACGGTAGCACTGTTTTTATTGCCGAAAAAGACAATATTTGTGATTTTGACCTCGCTCAAGGGGCTGACTTTTTTGTGAATACACACCCTCGTTTTGGCAGTGTTTTATTGGCCCACGGTAAGCAAAACACAGGGTATATCTCAGAAATTCAACACGTAAGAAGGCGAGAAACCATTGCCATGACTCCAGCCAATGTGCTTGCTGTTTTAAACGCTTTAGTGGCGCCCTCTTCTATTGAAAACAAACCAGACAATAGCAAAGCAAACAAAGCATTAGTAGTTGACACCATCAAAGGTATTACCAATACCAATATTCCCGCATTGGTGGGTTCTAGTGGACTTTCGATACAATATGCCATTGTAATGGGGCTGGTACATGAAGCGCTTGAAAACCATCCAGGCAAGGCGATCAAAATTGTGATTCCGCCCAACTGCTACGGAGGCACCAACGACCAGGCAAGGCGGGTGGCGGCTTGCAATGAGCTCATTGAGGTAGTAGATTTACCCGTGGATAGCGGCAAAGATATGGCGCAGGGCATTGACACAGTGTTGGATAAAATTGCCCATGAAGACGCAGTGCCTTACATCATTGTTGAGATTCCGACCAACCCCAGGGTAGAGGTGCCCAATTTGGTAAAGCTAAAGGAGGCATTGAGCAAAGAGCGTAAAACCAAAGCAGGCAATGTGGCAGTGAATCCTGTGTTTATTTTAGACCAAACGTTTTGCCCCAATGTACACTTTTTGGGCGAAGACAATATGTTGTCAACTGTACGCACCATTGCCTACGTGAGCGGGTCTAAGTTTCCGAGTGGGGGTTTGTGTACGGCGGGGTATTGTACTGCCAACAAAAAAGCAGCGCCTTTGATGGCAAAAATAGAACAACACCTACAACTTGCCGACAATGAGGCGACCGCCCTACAGATGGAAATATTGGCCAAGCAACTGCCTTCTATGATTCAACGTATTCAGGGAGCCTATAAAAACGCGCGTGAGTTTGTCAATTTTATTGGCGAAACTTTGCCAGCGGCAAAAATCAATTTTGTGTCGGAAGAACTAGCCGCTCAAGGGTTTACACCCTCCGTTTTTTCGCTCGACCTGCCCACCAAAGGCAACACCGATGAAGAAAAAGAAGCATATAAAAGAGACTTGAACCTGCAATTAATCAATCGAATGATCAGCGAAATTCCTCATGAGAGTAAGTTTTGTGTGAGCTATGGACAGCTCAAGGGGTGTTATTGGACTATACCCGCTACCTCTACCCAAGGCACCACCAAAGAAGCCGACAAAGACTATATTGTACGGGTGGCACTTTCTGCCAATTTAGACCTAGAACGACATAAAAAAGTGTTTGCTGATTTTGTGGCAAGCATTTGATGTGTGGTAATTGTACCTCAAGAAATATAACCAAAAGCCTTGTTCATTGAGTTGAGCAAGGCTTTTATTAGTCTCTGCAATGGGATCATTACTCTTTTGAGTCTTCCAGAGGAGATTTGAAAACTTTTCATAAAGGTAAGTCTTCCGACTTGCTCCAGCGGGGGACGCGTAGCCCAATCATTTAGGAATAAAGCCATATAACCGTCAAAATAAGTAGGTCTGCGTAACTTTAGTTACTTAAGGTTTTATAGAAGGGGATAAATTGCCCAAGCTAACGGAGGTATTGGAAAACCCTCAAACAGTTTGGCAGATGATTACGATTACTGAG
>NZ_CANLRP010000094.1 GCF_947493425.1 uncultured Microscilla sp.
GCTTGTTTAAAATTAGCCAAAAGGCAGAGCTCGCCTTCGGCTCGGTTCATTGATTAGGTCTTTTACGCGACTTTTATGATTATATATTGTCAAATTTATCAGCAATAGCGTGGCTATTCCTTCAAAATTTGACGCATCTAATCCAAAAATTCATCATAAAACCTCCTGTAAACGAAAATTTAAACAAGCTCTTACTATGCTCAATACCACAGACAATATAGCAAATAAATAATTCAATAATCATTATATAAACTCAGTAATGTCAGTAAATAATCATTTACACACAGACACGATATTAAACGCTCTCACTACTACGCCTGTGATAGTAACTGATACCCAGGGAACCGTGCTGTTCTTTAACAAAGGAGCCGAAAATAAACTGGGGTATACATACAGCGAAGTAGTGAACAAGCTTAATTTTACTCATTTTTTGCTGGATTTTGAAGTATTGGATTTGGCAGAAAACAATCTCGCTCAACCAAGCCCCACAACATTATTTGCTATTCTGGAAAACAAAGTGGCTCAGGCTTCTCCTTGTATTGAACAATTGACTGTGTCTACCAAAGATGAAAAACTATGGAAATGCCAGCTTATACTAAATAAAGAAGCACACGGCAACTATGTGGCAATGTTGCACGACATGACCCAAATAAAGGCACGCAAAGATGACCTTATAATTCACCATAATTTTTTGAAAGGGGTGCTGCAAACTACTCCTGACCTGATTTATGTATATGATATACGCGAAGAGTCGCTGGTGTATAGCAACCGTATTTATGACAATAAGTTTGCCCTTGATCAAGCACCCTTTTTGCCTTTAGATCAGCTCAAATCAGTGATCCACCCTGACGATCTCTCTCGGCTCATTGCTTATCGCCAGGGGCTTGTATCGCTCAAAAAGGGTGAAATAGACTTTGTAGAGTACCGGATTAAAACCAAAGAAGGTAGCTATGCCTGGCTACTGGCCAAAGATGTAGTGTTTACTCAGGAAGCATCGGGTGAGGTAACTCAGGTATTGGGGCTTGCCCGTGATATTACCGAAATCAAAGAAGCCAATCAAAAACTATTGCAAAGTGAGGCACTTTATCGAGCAGTGATTAATACACAGCAAGAGATTCTCTGCAGGTTTTTACCCGATACTACCCTTACTTTTGTCAATGAAGCATACTGTCAGTTTTTTAACAAAACGGCTGACGACCTCATCAATACTCCGTTTCTGGAAATGGTGCCCTCCGAAAACCACGCGTCAGTAAAGAAACGACTCAAAAAAATTGCTAAAGAGAAACGCCCCATTACCCAGGAGTATAAAGTAATGGTAGAAGACCAAACCGAAGACATCTGGTTGCGCTGGACGGATTACCCTATTTTTGATGATAAGGGTCAACTGGTGGAGTTCCAGTCGGTAGGGCTTGAAATTACTGACCGAAAAAGGGTGGAAATTGAACTTCAGGAGCAAAAACAAATGCTGGAAAGTATTCTAAATACGCTGCCCATTCACGTATTTATCAAAGATGAAAAAGGCAAGTTGTTGTTTGTGAACCAAACAATGCTGGATTTTTTGCGAAAAAAACCTGAACAATTAATTGGCAAAACTGATGCGGAGATATTTCCTTCTAAAGTGGCGAATAAGTTTTTTGATGATGATGAACTATTGAAAAAAGGCGACTTGCCTGATAATTGGGAGGAAGAGATAGAGGTAGACAATCATCGTCACTTTTTCAGAACAGGTAAATGTTTGATTCCACTGCCCATGCAAAACACCCATTATCTGCTGGGCTATTCATTTGAAATTACGCCCCTCAAAGAAACACAACTGCAATTACATGAAAGCGAAGCCAAGTATCGCCTGATTGCCAACAATACCAATGACCTGATTTGCCTGCATACTTACGAGGGGTTGTTTTCTTACATATCGCCTTCTATAGAGGGGTTAACTGGATATAAAGACGGGGAAATGATGCATCAAAAGGTGATTGAATGGATATACGAAGAAGACCAGGCAGGTGTGATAAGTGTATGGCACGAAGTACTCAAAAGCCGTGCTTTACAGATTTTGGAGTATAGGTTTAAACATAAAAATGGAGAGTTGGTATGGTTAGAAACCCACCTGTTTCCGGTATATGACGACGCAGGCAAGCTAAAGCATGTACAGGGCAATACCCGCAACATTACCGAGCGAAAACAGTCGGAGTTTACTCTCAAGCAAACCCGTGATTATTTGATTGAAGTACTCGATCATATACCAGACCCGGTGTTTGTAAAAAACGAAAGGTATGAGTTTATTTCGGTCAATGAAGCCTACTGCGAATTGGTGGGCAAACCCCGCGAACAGGTATTGTTCAAGACCGATTATGATATATTTGCTTCTGAAGATGCTCATACGCTCAGAGAAAAAGACAGTCAAGTATTTAGCACCGGAAACACCGCTGAGTATCAACGGGTAATTACCAACCTCAATGGTGAAAAAAGGCACATCCTGGTAAAAATCGATATTTTTAGAGACGATAAAAACCAAAAAGTACTGGTGGGGGTGATCAGAGACATTACCCAACAAAAAACAGCCGAAGAACGGCTCGCCAATAATGAACGAAGCCTAAAGGCTATTCTCACGTCTTTTAATGACATTGTTTTTGAGATTAATCAAAACCTGATTTTCACCAATTTTTGGGGCGATAAAGACAAGTTGTTTTTTGACGATCAAGACTTTTTGGGCAAAAAGGTAACCAAGGTGATGGACGACCCTATGCGTAGTTATTTTGCCAGTTCGCTTAGGCATGTACTCGACAATAAAACCTCCAAAATTATTGAATATCCCTCGGTACAAAATGGTGTAAAGTCGTGGTATTCGTGCACTATCAACTACCTACCCGAAACCTCGGAACGCCAGGCAGGGGTGTCGGTATTGGTAACCGATGTTACGTCACACAAAACCGCCCAGCGACGCCTCCGTCAAAGTGAAGAACAGCTTCAGGATTTTCTGGACAATGCCTCTATCCTTATCCAAAGCGTAGATCTCGAAGGAACCATTCATTATGTAAATAAGTATTGGTGTAAGAAGTTGGGCTACTCTAAAGCTGAGGCGTTGCGTACTAACCTGATAGATTTGGTGGTATCCGAAGAACAAGAGGATTACCGGGCGTTGTTGCAACAACTCAAAACTGAAGGAGAAGCTCAGCAAATTAGTACACGTTTGGTTACCAAAGATGGTAAAACCCTTATGCTAGAGGGTAGTATCAACATACGCAAAGACGGTAAACCCTTGCTTACGCGTAGTTTTTTGCAGGATGTGACCGAACGCAACCAAGCCGAAAGAGCCATTTTAGAACAAAACCGCTTGTTTGAGGCATTTTTAGAAAACTCTCCTATTGGTATTCAAATTTACGACAAACAAGGGTTTTCGCTGCAAATGAATGACGCCCAAAAACGGATTTTAGGGTTAGATAGCAAAGAAACTCCCAAGTTCAATATTTTACAAGACGAGCGTTCGCAAGAGGCAGGGTTAGACTTTTTTTATAAAGCCGCTTATGGGGGCGAAAGTATATTTTTACCTCGTCTGGAAACCGAACTTGTAATGAAAGAAGAGGAAGGCAAGGCGATTCAAAAAGAAGTATGTCTTAATCTGATTATCTTTCCAATCAAAAACGATTACAATGAGGTAGAGGGAGTGGTTACTTTTACCCAGGATGTATCAGAGCAATTTACCATAGAACAAGAGCTCAACGAAAGCAGGTATTTTATCAAAAGTATTGCAGATGCCATTCCTAACGATGTGTATGTGTATGACCTTGAAAAAGAAAGGTATGTATATACCAATACGCAGTATTTCAAGCATTCGGGTTTTACGATCAAAGAGGTAGACCGGGGTGGTTTGGAAAGGATATGGGACATGATTCATCCAAATGACCTACCAGAGATCAAGGCTATATTTGAAGAGGTATACAAAGGTGGTGAAGATATGTATGAAATGAGCTACCGCCTTGCTTGCAACTTAAACAATAAAAAAGGCAAAACTCACCAATCGCTCGACCCTACCCAACTACATCAGGAGGGGCAAAAATATGTATGGGTATATGATCGTTTGGTCCCTTTTAAGATCAACGTAGAGGGCAGGGTAACTCAGATTCTGGGCGTAGTGCAAAATATTACCGATAGTAAAAACTTTGAAGAAGAACTTATTCAAGCAAAACAAGACGCTGAAAAAGCGCTTCAGGCAAAAGAACAGTTTTTGTCAACGATGAGCCACGAAATACGCACTCCTATGAATGCTGTGATAGGAATTACGCATTTGTTGCTGGAGGAAGACCATAAACCCGAACAACTGGAAAACCTGAAAACACTGAAGTTTTCGGCGGAGAATTTATTGGCGCTGATCAACGATATACTGGATTATAACAAAATAGAAGCTGGTAAAATTAGTTTCGAGCGGGTAGATTTTAACCTAAGAGAGTTTATCAACAATATCAAACACGCTTTTAACTATCAGGCAGCTGAAAAAGGCATTGAGCTAGAGTTTTATGTAGAGCGCGACGTACCCAACTTGTTGATTGGTGACCCAGTAAGACTCAACCAAATATTGACCAACTTATTGGGCAATGCCATCAAGTTTACTGACAAGGGTTTTGTTGTGGTAAAGGTGCAGCTTCAAGAAACATTGCCCGACAAACAAAATATGCCACATCAAGAAGTTTCCTTATTGTTTAGTGTCAAAGATTCGGGCATTGGCATTGCCCCCGATAAACAATCTACCATATTTGAGCGGTTTACTCAAGCCGATTCAGACACTACCCGCCGCTTTGGTGGTACTGGGTTGGGCTTATCTATTACTAAGTACCTTATAGAGCACCAAGGAGGAGAAATAGGGTTGCACAGCGAACTGGGCAAAGGCTCAGAGTTTTATTTTTTCCTCAATTTTCAGGTAAGTAAACTCAAGCACCTCAATGGGATTATTTCTGAAAATCAAAGCAATGCCTCTTCTAACCTGGGCAATGTAGTGCTGTTGTTGGTAGAAGACCGCAAGATTAACCGAATGGTTGCTTCTAAGTTTTTGCGTCGTTGGGGGGTAGAGGTAGACTTTGCCTATAATGGCGAAGAAGCAGTGAAAAAAGTACAAACCCGTCAATACGATATTATCTTAATGGACTTATTGATGCCCAAAATGGATGGATTTGCTGCAGCAAGAAAAATCAGAAACCTGACGAACTACCAAGACACTCCCATTATTGCATTGTCGGCCTCTACCTTGAGCCAGGAACGGGAAAAAGCTTTTGCGGTGCAAATGAACGATTTTGTATCAAAACCCTTCAACCCCAATGAGTTGTACCATAAAATTATTAAATATGTAAATAAATCATCGGCAAATTTACTGAGTGATCAAAACATTCAAACCCCTGAAGGGCATACTATGGACACAGAAAGTTATTATAACCTAAGCAATGTAGATGATATTTGTCAGGATGATCAAGAAATGCGCCTTGAACTCATCCGCACTTTTGTAGACGAGCTTACTCCAGCTATCAATAACTTTACGCAGGCAGCCCTTGCTTACAACCCTGAGCCAATGAAGGTAGTTGTACACAACCTTAAATCGTCAAGTGTGTTGTTTGGCACTGAAAAACTGCTCGGCACTCTGACCGAGGTAAGAGAGCTTTCGCTAAACAATGCCAGTCAGAACAAAATGATTCCTTTGATTGATCAAATTAACCGGATGGTGCTGCATATTGTGGATGGTCTCAAGCAAGAAATCTGATTTTTTTTAAGTAAGCCTACAAAACTCACCTAACCATAACACGAAGCTCAAGCGTTGCGTGGTTCCCCCCTTTGGCAAGCGTACTTCTCCAAAGACTGTACCCTGTAACAGGCTACTACAGCCTAAGTTCTGACAGGTATCGAAATTCAAAAAATGAACTCTGTTTACTGTGCCAAATGCTCGCTTCGTCTAAAAGTACCTTAAGAAGAAAACCTCCCCCCCCCCTTCTAAATCGGTCGCTTACTTTCTCAACATACCTAAAAAAGGCCACCCAAACAATGAGTGACCTTTTTGCTTTATTGATTTGTCTGTTACTACTCTGTTTTACTCTTTAATTAGTTTTTTCGTGATGGTGTTGCCGTTGCTCTGTACTCTTACAAAGTAAGTACCTGCGGGTAAACTTCTAATATCTATTTTGGTGCTTCCTTTCCCTGCACTCTTGATCAATTTACCATAAGTAGTAAAAATCATGGCACGATCAAACGTTTCTTTGCCTCCCGAAGACCGCACATTTAAAGTATGATGAGCCGGGTTGGGAAAAATCACCACGGAATTTTTATTGCTCAATGCCTTAGTAGATTTTCGAGCATTGTTTACAAAATGATCATTGAGCTGCTTTACAGCATTCAAGCTACTGTTTTTGGTTGTAGTTGTATTTGTTTGTTGTGCCCAGACACTAAAGCTAAATACAAAAGTGAACATGGCACTTAATAAAAGCTTACTTCTCATTGTATAATACAAGTTTAGATGATTAATAATTATTGTTGTTATTAAGGTATTAAATCATCGTTAGCAGGACATACTGTTTTTTAAAAGCTGAGCGAGTATAAAAGTTTAGAAATGGAGGGCAAAAAAACCGTGGTTACAAAAAGTATACACGGTAGACAACGAGGAGACACCTAGGTAAACACCTGTATTTACAGGGCTAGTAAACACTTGGTAAAACACTAAAAAACAAACACTTACACATCAACCTATAAAAACAAAAAGTAAACATGAGGGGGTATAAAAAATGTGTTATTTTTTCAGAAAAACATTTCACCCTCTGTACAAGTAGCCCAAAAAACTTCCTAAATAACAAAAGCGCATATAGCAAAAAAGGTCAAAATTCCTGGCATACACCTTTTGGCAAGCACTGATTTATTCACCATTTGATACCATAAACAGGAATGTTTTTTACTTGAAATATTTTACTTTTTTCGTTTTAGGAATGGTGTAAAAATCAAACTACAGGAAAATTAGGGATGTTTGGTATCAACTCATACTGTTTTGCCTCGTGGTGGGTAGCATACACCAAATAATGATGACCATTGGTAATCATTATATGTTGTGCCTTCAGCACATGATTATACGCTGATACTTGCTCAAGGGTATCTTGTCCAATTTTGATATGCATGGCTTTACATTCTATCAGCAAAAACACTTGTCCTTCACGATCATACACCAACACGTCAGAACGCTTTTGACGTTTGTCATACTTTAGCCCGGTTTCTACCTTAATCAACGACTTGGGATAACCAAGGTAATTGATCAGGTAATGAATCAGGTTTTGGCGTACCCACTCTTCTGGAGTCAAGAAAATGTGCTTCTTTCGCAGAATATCAAAAATCCATAGTTTGTCATCTCGTTTTTTTACCTGATGATCAAACTCAGGCATCTGGAGTTCTTGCATATATTTGTTAGTTTTAGAGTTGTTTAAAATTCATTAATCAGATTCCCGAATCAAGTTCGGCTCGCAGCTCCGAGCTTGTTCTCGGAGGACTGTGAGCTTTTACGAGATTTTCCTGATTATATATATATTGTCTAATCCGAAAACTCATCATAAAATCTCAGATGACCAAAAATTTAAACAAGCTCTTAGACCAAAATAAAAGGCAAATGTAGAAACACTTTTACAATAGCTACCAATTGATTTACAAAAAAACTATATGTAGCCCTGACTGATGTGATGAAGCGAACGATTGTCAAAAAAAGATAATGATTGAAAGAAAGTCTCCCAGGCTTTGTCTAAATTTGGCAAAAGCCAAGCTACTCCTTGCTCAAATAAATTATATATCAAAGAACATCATATTTCATGAAAACAATACTGATCACAGGCGCATCTACTGGCATAGGCTACGGTTGCGTCAAAGAGTTTCTCCAACGAGGCTATCAAGTATTAGGCAGTGTACGCAAACAAGCTGATGCCGATAAATTAAGCAGCGAGTTTGACGATCGCTTTATCCCTTTGTTGTTTGATGTAAGCAACCCTGAAGCTATACAGCAAGCCGTGCAGCAAGTAGAACAAATACTGGGCAATGAGCAAGGTTTGGCAGGTTTGATCAATAATGCAGGCATTGCCTTGGGTGGTCCGCTGGCACTACAACCTATGAGTGATATTCGACAACACTTTGAGGTCAATGTATTTGGGCTTATTCAGGTAACCCAAGCCTTTTTACCCTTGTTGGGTGCTCGTAAAAACCACCCTGTTGCTCCAGGTAGAATACTCAATATAAGCTCGGTAGGTGGTAAGGTTGGGGCACCTTTTATAGGCGCTTATGTTGCCACCAAACACGCCGTAGAAGGTTTGTCACAAAGTTGGCGGCGCGAATTGCTACTGTATGGTATAGATGTAATATTGATAGGTCCTGGCTCGGTAAAAACGCCCATTTGGGACAAAGGCATCAACCCTGCACCTTATGATGGTACTGATTACAAAACAGCTTTGCACGGTTTTGCCCAAATGGCACGCGATGGCGCCAACAAGGGTTTAACAGTGGAGTATTTGGGCAAGCGTATTGCTCGTATTTTTGAGAAACGCACACCCAAAACCCGCTATGCTATTGTACCACAAAAATTTAAAAACTGGACATTGCCCCGGCTTTTACCTGACCGCGTAATTGATGGTTTTTTTAAGAAACTGATAAAGAAGGGGTAAGTACTTTGTCCTGTGAGTAAACAATTGTACACATAAGTTTTCTGAACGTTCTATTGCAGGTTGTTATATCTTGATTTAGGAACAGAGTATTAATCTATTTGATGAACCGATGCTTTACAGTGCTGTTCAAAAAACTCGTCACACCACAAACACACGTTTTTAAGTGTTTGCGTCCGGGCTTTGGCGTGCGCTTCACTCACCCCCAAATGCTCGCCCATTTGCCACGGATTACCCTCATTGAGCTTTTGCCACATGGGCGATTGGGAAGCTTGCGCCAATGCTTGTGCTACTTTTTGGTGCCGGGCATCACCCAACGCTTTTTTAGTACCAGGACAACAAGGGTTGATTTGCCACAACTGAATAGAAATCTCTTGAGGAATATCATCGTACCCTCCTAAAAAATTGCGGGCACCCGAAAGTATCGTACAAAAATTATGTGCAGGGTCTTTTTTCCACACTCCTTTTTGCATAGCCCTGCCTCGCGCCCAATTGCCCCCTAGCCACATGTCGTCGGTTGCTCCCCAATACCCCCAACTTAGTGGGTGCCCGTGCAAATAATTGTCTTTGTCTACCAATGGGTCTTTATCATCGCCGTTTACCCCACGCGACTCAAACATATCGGCAAGCTCCATTAATCTTGCACCTGCATTTTTATGAAAACGATCAATACTGGCAATGTCAAAGCGAGTTACCCCTTTGGCAATCAGCGTATCTAAAATGTCTTCGGTCAACAAGTCGCCATTGGTTTGTAGCATGAGTTGGGTATGGGCAGGGTAACGCTGCTTAAGACGGTCAAGAATAGCGTACAGCTTTTGCCTTTCGGCCAATGGTTCTCCTCCTGATAAAATGATTCGGTCTATTTTGGGCGGTAAGTTTTCAATGATTTGCATACACTCTTCCTCACTCATTTTTGCCCCTTTAGGTCCCGATAAGTTATAACAATGAGCGCATTGGTCGTTGCACAATTGAGTAAATACCCAGTAAACCGATTCTATATGTTCAAAGCTTGTTTTCATATTTTTTATTTGCCAAATCTATCCATCAAAAGTGTGACCATAAGTAAAACTACCAACACCAAGAAATCACTAACAGTTCCAAACTTACAAAGTAACACAACACCCCCTAAAAACAGGCAAACCTAGTGCTTTGGGAACTAAGTAGTTTATACACTATTTCGAGTTTATTTTGGTGGCTGTCAAACCTCCAAAAAACGAGCATAGCCTAAGCTACGTGAGTTTTTTTAGGTGAAGTCAGCAGGCAAAAGAAGCCGAAATATGTGAAAGAAATTTAGTACCCAGAGCACTAGTCAGGTGTTTGCCTGTTTTGCCAAACAACTCAACGATGATAACGCTTACCTCCGCACATAAATCTTATATTGGTAAGTAATGGTCTTCTTCTCCCCTTTTTTCAGTTTCACCTCCCAGTCGAGGTCATGGCTCATGTTAATATTGTTATACACACTGAATTTTTTGTTGGTCTTCCATTTGGTGTTACATTTAATTGGTTCACCTGTAATGGTACGGCACACGCTCAACTTAATGTCTTTGTTATGATAGTTTTTAATATCAATTTTACTCTCTACAGTAAGCAAGTCATAAGTATAGCGGTCTTTACGGGTTTTTTTCTCTTCGCGTGACACCTCGCGCTCTGCCGATTTCACATTGATATTGGGCGAAATAGTCATTTTAAGTTTGGTTTTGCTACCCGGTGGAGTATAGTTGAGTTTGTCTTGGCTCAAGGGCTTGGCTACACCACTTATTTCCTTGGTAATCAGCACTGTGCCTGTAGTCCAGGGGTAAGAGGTTTTATTTTGCAAACGAATAGAGTGCCACACCTTCCCTATGCTTTGGTCACTTTGGGCATACGACTTAGAGTAGCTAGAGCGGCTGCTACTATTGGCATTGAGCGATACTTCATAAATATCTTCATAGTCTACGTTTGCCTTAAATATTTCATAAAAAGCCCGGTCGCCTTTTTTGAGGGTAATGTTAGAAGTATTGTAAAAGTAAAGATCTTCGGCACTTTGCCCTTTGAGCCCTCGTATACCACTCATGTTGCCATTAAACGCTCGGGGAGTAAAATTGGACAAACGTTGCGTAGTAATATCGGCTCGGTTGCGGAGCCTCGAACTAGACCTATTACTGTTGCGATTGAGGCGGCTGATAAAGTCACTGACCCGTTGGGTAGAAGCTACCGGAGACTGTAGGTAATCGTAGGCAAAATTGGGCACTCCTACCACAAAGTTGATGCTGGCATTTTTTAAGTCCTCAACATCGTTCATTAGATTGGCTTTGAGGGTAATCACTGCTTTTTTATTCTCGCGCAATGCCACTGCATAATTGGGCACCCAACTAATGCCTTTTTGCAGGTACATCATCTCAAAGGTTTGACTGGCATTAGCTTTGGCAAAGTCAATCTTAAGCACCCGTTTTTTTTGTTTTTGGGTATATTCAGCCGCAGGTGCCTGGCTAAACACCACCATTTCTACATTGCCTGGGGCAAAAGTCATCCATTTGCCCCCAGTGCTAAACACCACCATGTTGCCATCCAGCCGTTGTACTACTCCAGTATAAGTTTTATTATTACTCAACGTAAGCGTAAGCATTTTGCCCTGGTTAGCCCTGAGCACATCCATCTTATTTTTTACCTTTTGCTTTTTACGTACGCTTTCCATATAGCTACGTGTACCTTTGATGGTGTTGTTGTCAGCAGTAAACCACAATGTGCCAAAAGTAGCAGCAGGCACTTTATCAAGCAAATAATACCCCTTACTGGCATTTACCTGCATTTTGTTCACAAAAAAAGCTGAGCCATTTTTAAATACGGCTACATTTTGCTGGGCTTGCGTTGCCAGCGCCACCAGCAAAGCCAGTGTGGTAATGAATAATGTGTTTTTTTTCATAATAAATTTTTGTTAGTTTTTGATTTTTCTTTTTAAAAACCCTGTTAAAGGCTGGGCTATCTACTATAATTTACAATAAGTTTTGGGATGTACAATTGTGATAACCAATTAATTGTCTAAACCCCCAACCTGCTGTATATTTGAAGGCTATATGCTGGTATTAATAATAATGGATAAAACAATATGAGTAAAATTGCTCAGCAACTGATTGACATAAACTTGCTTACCAAAGCTCCTGAGCTCGACTTGGGGTATTGTGGGCTTGACGGTACTGAAGATGAACTATTTGCGCAACTGGCAGAAGCTGACCACTTGAAAACATTGATTTTGTCGGATGACTATTCAATGTATGATGAATCAAGTGGTAAATTTTTGGTAGTCCATAATAACCACAAGGGTATGTCTACCCGCATCAAACAAATACCTAATCAATTGCCTCCATCGCTGCAATCTTTGTTTCTAGGTAAATTTATGATAGAAGATGCAGATGATGTATTGGAGCCAAAAAATATTCAAACCATTGCTCAACTCAAACATTTGCAGATATTACATCTATATGGCTATATATTAAATGACCTCTCCTTTTTGCACGGGCTACCCCAATTATTTGAGCTCAATATAAGTAGTTCATTAGTGGACACTTCCTTTTTTACCAGTGATTTTGCCCAAATAGAATTTTTGATAGCACGCGATTGTGGTTTGACAGACACTAATTTAACATTTTTGACATTGTTCAAAAACCTACGTCACCTTGACCTTTCGTGCAACCATATACAAGGTTTCGAGTCGTTTTTACATCTCTACCAGTTAACCTCGTTGCACTTGGCAAGCAATAGGTTTGCCCACTTGCACTTATTCCAGTGTTTGCCTCAATTAGAAAAGTTGTATATAGCAGATAATGACATAGAAGAGCTCAATGGTATTGAGCACTTAACTCGCCTCCGTGGGCTCGACCTTGATGGAAACTTGTTAGATGACCTTAGCCCAATTAAGCATTTTTATCACCTTGAGCTACTTTCGGTCAATGATAATTTGATAGATGATTTATCACCCATTGCTCACCTCACCAAGTTACAATACTTAAATCTAGGGCAGAATGAATACCTTGAGATTACCGCGCTCAAAAACCTAAAATCGTTGCAAGTACTTGGGCTTTATTCAGGGGCATTAGACACTGAAGATATTCTTTTTTTGAAGGATTTTAAACAACTCAAAAGACTTAACCTGGGAGATAATGATATTACCGACCTTGACATGTTTAAACACATGCCTCAACTAAAAATGCTCAACCTAAGTGACAATGAAATTGAAAATATTGACGATTTATGGGGGCTCACAAACCTACAATGGTTAAACATTAGTGATAACCAAGTGACCAATATTGATTGTCTAAATATGTTAGACAATTTGCGGTTTTTGATGATGAGTAACAACCACATTGAAAACATAGATAGCCTCAAGTATTTGCTTAAACTGAAGGTGCTTGACATTGGAGAGAATCATATAGAAGATATAAGCCCTTTGCTTAACTTGCCAGAGTTGGGAGTAATAAGGCTCAACCCTAAAAGTGTGCCCTATTTACCCATAGCTATTGTACTGGCTTTTTGTAGGGGTGAGCACGCCTACGATTATCAAAATGAGCCTGAACTGCCTGCAATACACGAAATTTACCCTTTGATGATGTCGACTGACAAAAGTCACCAAGCCCTGGCTGCTCAACTTATGGAAAAAAACCACTGGACACCCAAACAAATAGAGATGTATCAACAGACTATAGAGTTTTATGAAGAAAAGGTAATGAAAACAGATGATAACATCATGGAACTCTATTTTGCTAAGGAATGGTGAGAAATTAAATTACCATTCTTGAGGTAGAAGTTTTGTTTTGAGACGAGGCTATTTTTTGCGCCCATAGCAGCGCTACGGGCAATAAAAATAACGAAGTATCAAGGCGAAAGATCACCTCTCAGAGTGTAAATTTATTTTTGAACAATTCCTAAAAGAATATGAAAAGAATGATAATAAATAAGATCATAAACAAATACATCAACAAATCGACTTTGATGTAATTTTGGTATTTTTGGTAAAAATTTTTGATAAATTTATTCATTGAGTTAAGTCAATTATAAATGACATTTTTTTTAATACATAAATTTAAAACTTGTTTGGATTTCATCCTTTGGACCCCTTGCGCGACTTTGACTGTCAGGATGCGTTAAATTTATCGCAAAAGCTCTCAAAAACGAAATTCCAAATAAGCTCCTAAACCCGCTCTGACATACTAAGCCAACGGCATAACCGCTTTTGTTGCTATAAAAAATAACACAATATGCAAAAAAGATGGATTTTTAAAGAAACACCTGACCCTCAACTAGTCGACCAATTGGCAAGCTCTTTAGAGATAAGCGAGTCTATGGCAACCTTGTTGGTACAAAGGGGCATCAAAACTTTTGATGCAGCTAAAAATTTCTTCCGCCCTTCGTTAAAAAACCACCTGCATGATCCGTTTTTGATGCAAGATATGGAAAAGGCAGTAATCAGACTTGAAAAAGCCATTGAGCATAAGGAAAAAATGATGATTTATGGCGATTACGATGTAGATGGTACTACCTCGGTGGCTTTGGTATATGGCTTTTTACAAAATTATCATTCATTGCTCGACTACTACATCCCCGATCGTTACCTGGAGGGCTATGGTATCTCTAAAACTTCTATTGACTGGGCAAAAGAACAAGGCATTACCCTGGTAATTGCGCTTGACTGTGGTATTAAGTCAGTTGAACTGATGGATTACGCCAACGAGCAGGGCATTGATTATATTATATGCGACCACCACATGCCGGGTCAAGAGATTCCACGTGCCCACGCGGTGCTTGACCCCAAACGAAAAGACTGCACTTATCCTTTCAAAGAGTTGTCGGGATGTGGGGTGGGTTTCAAACTCATGCAGGCATATTGTTTACGCAACAACATTGACCTGGAAGAACTCTATCCTTTCCTTGATTTACTGGTCATTAGCATTGCCTGCGACATTGTGCCCATCATTGGCGAAAACCGGGTCATGGCTTTTTATGGCTTGCGCCAACTCAACCAAACCCAACGTACTGGCATAAAGGCGCTCATTGATGTAGCAAAGTTTAGTGATGATACCGTACTGGATATATCAAATGTAGTGTTTGGGTTAGGGCCCCGCATTAACGCTGCCGGACGTATTCAACACGCCAAAAAAGCAGTGATGTTGCTCGTATCGAATAACAAAAAAGAGGCAGACTATGTGGCGGAGTTAATCAATAAAGATAATTTACAGCGCCGCGACCTGGATTCCAGCATTACCGAAGAAGCTTTGTCTATGATAGCACAAAACCGGCTGGAAAAATCTAAAACAACCGTCTTGTTCAAAGAAAACTGGCACAAAGGGGTCATAGGTATTGTAGCATCGCGTTGCATAGAAAGTTACCACCGCCCCACCGTCATATTAACCCAACACAATGGCAAAGCCACTGGGTCGGCAAGGTCGGTACCAGGTTTTGACTTGTATGAGGCGATTGACGCTTGCGCTGATTTACTGGAACAATTTGGTGGACACACCCACGCTGCGGGGCTTACGCTTACACTGGATAAAATAGAACCTTTTCGGCAAAAGTTTGAAAACATTGTAGCCAAACAAATTGACGAGGAACAGCTGACCCCTTTGATTGAGATTGACGCAAAAATAGATCTGAAAGATATTACCGGAAAATTTTATCGTATCTTGCAGCAATTTGCCCCCTTTGGTCCGGCCAATATGCGCCCGGTGTTTGTAAGTGAGCATTTGTATGCTGATTACCCAAAGTTATTGAAAGAAAAACACGTGAAATTTCGTACTCGGCAAGAGGGCTCCGATGCTTTTTTTGATGCCATTGGTTTTGGCATGCCTGAACACTACGAACGCATTGCCAGTGGCGAACGTTTTGCCTTGTGTTACAACATAGACGAGAACCGTTACCGTGGACAAACATCGCTTCAGTTGAAGATCAAAGATATTAAGTTTTATGAATAATAAGCTTCATTTACACCTGACACATATTAAGAAGTTTTGGCGTACAAAAACAGCATTGGTTATCAGTAAATGAGCGATAAAAGCCAAGTCAGAGTAAAGCATAATGAATAAAACCAGTTGTTAATCAATGACTTGTGTTTATTTATAATTTAATCATTTGTAATTACTTCCATGAAATTAACCGCAGTAAATTTAGTAAAAAAATACAAGGGCAAAGCAGTAGTAAACAATGTGTCTATTGAAGTAAACCAAGGAGAAATTGTAGGCATGCTGGGACCCAATGGCGCCGGAAAAACTACTACCTTTTATATGGTAGTGGGTCTGGTAAAACCCAACACAGGTAAGGTGTTGTTGGGAGACGAGGACATTACTAAACTACCCGTGTATAAGCGTGCCCGCAAAGGCATTGGTTACCTGGCTCAGGACGAGTCGGTCTTTAGAGGACTGACGGTAGAGGAAAACATAAGGGCAGTACTACAAATGACCAAGCTCTCGGTAGCCCAACAACGCGAAAAGGTAGATGAGCTCATCGATGAATTTAACCTGCACAAAGTACGCAAAAGCCCTGGTAAGGTGCTATCGGGGGGAGAACGCAGGCGTACCGAAATTGCCCGAACCCTGGCTGTAGATCCAAAGTTTGTATTGCTCGACGAGCCCTTTGCTGGGGTAGATCCCTTGGCGGTAGAAGAAATCCAAAACATTATCTATCACCTAAAACACAAAAACATTGGTATTTTGATTACCGACCACAACGCTGATGCTATATTGTCTATTACCGACCGTTCTTATGTAATGTCGTTGGGTAAACGTTTTGCCGATGGTCCTCCCGAAGAGTTGGTGCAAAACCCTTTGGTAAAAGAGCATTATTTAGGGAAAAACTATGTGCTGGTACGCAAGTTTATCAAAGAAAATGTACAACTAGATGCCGAGCCGGGGCAAATTAACGCCAAATACAAAGACAAGGCACCTATTCCAGATGAGTACGTCAGTAAAGGCGACAAACCAGCCTTGAAAAAGCCCGAAATGATGGGTAAAAATGATCATATCCCCCCTCAACCGGAGAGTATCAACGCCAAAGATGAAGCAGCCGAAAGTCAGCCTCAAAACAACGACACAGACGATTCGGAAGAAAAAGTACAACCATAAACAAATAAAGTAACACAGCGTTTGAGCGTATTGCCAAAACAACCACAACTATCTCTTGGTTATAGAGTTTCTGTGGTTGTTTTTTTGTATCTTAAGCCAAGATATTTGTGCAGAAATAGCTGAACACTATCATAATTATGTCTAAATTTGCCAATCATTCGAAAGTAAATTTTATATTTGAGTGATACAATGGCAAAAAATGCCCAAAATCTATTTTTGGCAACAAGTCGTTTGTATGATGAGTTGTTGTACTGATGAAGGGAACTGCAAAAGGGCTATCTGAATCTCACTGCACGCTTTTGGCAACCACGGCGATTTAGACTGATTTTGTCATTTACCTGTAGAGTTCAATTTAAGTATATAATATGAGCATAGTCGATAATGTTATCAAATGGGGGTTGAAAAGGCGCTGGCCAAAGATCAAGCACTTTATGCAACATCCTGACGAAGTACAAAAACGTATGTTCACTAAACTAGTGGAGCTGGCAAAAAACACCGAATGGGGTAAAAAATACCATTATAAAGACATCCGAAGATTCGAACAGTTTCAAGAAAGAGTGCCCATTTCAAGCTACGAAGACTTATACCCCTATATTGAACGCATGCTCAAGGGCGAACAAAACGTATTATGGTCTTCTAAAATCAACTGGTTTGCCAAGTCATCGGGCACCACCAACGCCCGCAGTAAGTTTATACCTGTATCGCGCGAAACCCTCCAGAAATGTCATTTTAGAGGTGGGCGCGACATGCTCTCCTTAGTGGTAGTAAACAAACCTGATACACGTTTTTTCAGAGGCAAAGGCTTGTCGGTTGGAGGCTCTTTATCACCTAACCCTCATTGGCAAGGCACTTATTATGGCGATGTATCGGCAGTCATTATGCACCATATGCCACGCTGGGCACAATACCTGCGCGCACCAAGCTTAGAAACCGCTCTGATGCCCAATTGGGAAGAAAAAATAGAAGCCATGGCAGCCGAAGCCATTCCTTTGAACATTACCAGTGCCCTGGGAGTGCCCACCTGGACAATTGTCCTTTTCAAAAGAATTTTAGAAATTACCGGTGCCAAACACATCAAAGAGATTTGGCCGGACTTTGAGATATTTGTTCACGGGGCAGTCGCTTTCCAGCCCTATCGTGAGCTATTTGATAGCCTTGCTCCTGGCATTAGTTATATGGAAACTTATAATGCGTCGGAGGGTTTCTTTGGGCTACAGGACGACCTCAGCCGCGATGACATGCTGTTGATGCTCGATTATGACATGTTTTATGAGTTTATCCCTTTGTCGGAAATAGACAAAGAGCACCCACAAACTCTGACTCTAGACCAGGTAGAACTGGATAAAAACTACGCCATTATCATTTCTAATAGTTCGGGGCTGTGGCGCTACAAAATAGGCGATACCGTAAAATTTACCTCTTTGCACCCCTTTCGGGTAAAAATCACGGGGCGTACCAAGCACTTTATCAACGCCTTTGGCGAAGAAGTAATCATAGAAAACGCCGAAACCGCCATAACTGCTGCCTGCAATGCCACTGGCGCAGTCTTGAATAACTTTACGGCTGGCCCTATTTATCTGGGCACCAAAAGTAAAGGGGGGCACGAATGGATCATTGAGTTTGCCGAAAACCCTTCGAGCATGGATACCTTCTCGACCGTGCTTGACCAAACACTGAGAGAGATCAACTCTGACTATGACGCCAAAAGACATTTAGATATGGCATTGATAAAGCCAGTAGTGCATAATGTGCCCGAAGGTACATTTTACGAATGGCTCAAACAACGAGGTAAAATTGGTGGGCAAATAAAAGTGCCCCGCCTTGCCAACTCGCGCGTCTACCTTGACGAAATTCTTAACTTAGTAAACTCTCGTTTTTAAAAAGCTTACAACACCTGCCAGGTTTTAAAGCCTGGCAGGTGTTAAACTTCGGGAGATACAACAACTTTAGTTAGACACCTCAAACTTTAACCTACAAGAAGTGGAAGAAACTGACATAGACAAGAACTATCATCAAAAAATTAAGCAAGTATTTCAGGAAATAGGCAAAGTAGTAGTAGGACAAGACTATATGGTAAACCGCTTGTTGATTGGCTTATTTACCAATGGGCACATCTTGCTTGAAGGCGTACCTGGGCTTGCCAAAACCCTGACCATCAGCACACTATCAAAGGTTTTACAGCTTAAGTTCCAACGAATTCAATTTACCCCCGATTTGCTGCCTGCCGACTTGATAGGAACAATGATTTATAACCAGAAGGAGAGTGAATTTGAAGTAAAAAAAGGGCCTATTTTTGCCAACCTGATCCTTGCCGATGAGATCAACCGTGCCCCGGCAAAGGTACAATCTGCCTTGCTGGAGTCTATGCAGGAAAAACAAGTAACCATTGGCGAAACTACCTATTACCTGGATGCACCCTTTTTGGTACTTGCCACCCAAAACCCTGTAGAACACGAAGGTACTTACCCACTGCCCGAAGCCCAGGTAGACCGTTTTATGATGAAGGTATCTATAGACTACCTCAGCAAAGAACTAGAACTGGATATGATGCGCCGAATGTCTAACATGAGCTTTGCCGGACAAGTAGGCACCATTTTGAATAAATCAGATATTTTTGGCATCCGCGATGAAATCAACAAAGTTACCATTTCTTCTTCTTTAGAAAAATACATCATTGAGTTGGTGTTTGCCACCCGCCGCCCCAAAGACTACGGACTGGAAAAAGAAGCGGGTTATATTCAGTTTGGCGTATCGCCACGTGCTACCATCCACCTAAACCTTGCCGCCAAAGCATTGGCTTATATGGACGAACGCGATTATGTATTGCCCGAAGATATCAAAGAGATTGCCAACGATGTATTTAACCACCGTATTTCGCTCAATTATGAGGCTGAAGCCGATGGTATTAGCACCTCAGAGATAGTGGCAAATATTCTTAAGCAAGTGCCCATTACCAAAGAAGATGATTAGTTTTTTGATTTTTGAATGGTAAAGTTGTAAAATGATACATTTGCTATCTTTCAATTGCAGCACCAGATGAGTAAGGTAAAACATTTTGAACACCAGGAAGTAAAAGCTTTTAAGTTGGGGCACGCCTATTGGGGCAAACCCCTGATTTGGGTACATGTATATTGGCTCGATGGGCTACTCATTGACAGTGGACAAAGAAAAATGCAAAAGCATTTGCTGGCTTTGCTCAAAGATTTACCTGTGCAACAAATAGCCCTTACTCATCACCACGAAGATCACTCAGGCAATATCAAAGCATTGCAACAATATTATCAAGTGCCTGTATGGGCTGGCGACAAAACCCGTCAATTGGTGGCAAGTGGCTTTAAAATAAAGAATTACCAAAAGTTTGTATTTGGCAATATGCCCCCTACCGATCAACTCCTCCCCTTGCCCGACCAAATTACTACCGATAAATACCAACTGAGCCCCATTTTTACCCCAGGGCATGCTCAAGACCATTATGCTTTTTATGAAGCACAACAAGGTTGGCTTTTTTCGGGTGACTTGTACTTAGGAAAAATCAAATATATCAGGCAAGACGAAAACGTACCTCAAATGATTGCATCTATCAAAAAGGTGCTACAGTACGATTTCGATGTTTTGTTTTGTGCCCATCACCCCCGGCTTACCAATGGCAAACAACACATGCGCCATAAGCTCCAGTACCTTGAAGACCTCAGTGGTAAAATACATCAACTACACGCTCAAGGCAATGGCATTCAACAGATTATTAAAAAACTCCACCGCAAAGAAATACGTCTAGGCAAATTGATCACTTCTAACGACATAGGCGTTGACTATTTGGTACGCTCGATACTGAAAGACAAAGCACTGCATGAGCAAACTTAAACCCCTCACAGTAAAACCCAATCAATGACTATAGAACTCATTGACTCGTTTTTTGCTATAGCAAGCAAAAAGTAGTATTTTAAGCGCAACCCTCTGTAAAACTCAGTTTTTGTCCCTACCACTATGTGTAACTATCAACTTTGTTGCCCCTCACAACAAAATGTAGTGTTGTGTTTTTTTGAAGAAATGCCACCAACAGCATTCAGATTGGATAGCATAGGTTATTTTGGTAAAACTGCTCACTTAATGATGAAATATGGTTTATAACAAACCTCTGGTTCTGAAGGGTATATTACTCATTGCTTTTTGTGCTTTACCCTGCTTGTCTGCCTTTGCCTGGCAGCGCCCCGTAGACAAGTTGCTTGCCAAATTAGAAAAACACCCTGCCAACGACCGCAAAAAAGTGGACTTGCTGTGCAGTGTGGCTTATAATCACACTTCGCCCGAACAAGCCAAGGCTTACGCCCAAAAAGCCCTGAAGTTGGCCAAGCAACTCAATTACCCACGGGGCATTATCAAAGCTTATCGGTTCACTGGTTTGGCTTATATGTCGGCCCGTGATTTTAAAAAAGCACTTCATTATTACAACATTGCCCTGGAGACTGCCAAGGACGCTGGAGAACTAAAACAAATGGCAAGAATCTACCTGAATATAGGACTGATATACCGTTCACAAGCTGTGTATAATCAAGCCCTGGCCTATATGCTTAAGTCATTGAAGCTATCAGAAAAACTTGACGACCAAAGAGGCATAGCCTTTACCTGCAATAACATTGGAGTGGTATATAATACACAAAAAAACTATCCACTGGCACTGGAATATTACCAAAGAGCCTTGAAAATAAAGAGGACATTGGGCAACAAAAAAAGTACTGCCAATACAATTCATAACATTGGAACAGTATATGGAGCACAAGGCAAGTATGACATCGCCATGAAATACTCGCTTGAGGCTGCCCAGATAAAAAAAGAAGTAAAGCACGCAAGAGGGCTTGCCAACTCTTATGGGCAAATAGGAGAGTTATATTTAGCTCAAAACAAGTATGACCAGGCCATCGAATACTATACAGCATCTTTGGCTATAGACCAAGAGATAGGAGAAAAATACGGCATCACAGAAACGTCTATCAACCTGGGCATTGCATACACTAAGCTCAAACAATACGACAAAGCCAAAGATTGGCTACAAAAGGGTATGCAACTGGCACAAAAAATAAATGCCAGAGAGTTGGTACAAGATAGTTATCAAGGGTTGGCAAAATGGTTTCAAGCCCAGGGAAAGTTTGAGCAAGCAATACACTATCATCAAAAATATACGGCACTGAAAGACTCCTTATTTAACAGCCAAACATCGAAGCAAATCGCCAAAATGCAGGTGCTGTATGAAACAGAAAAAAAAGACTTGGAAAACAAGGCGTTGAAAGACGAACAAGCCCAGCAAAAAATGCTACTCAATGCTCAAAAGGCTACCATCAAGCAGCAAAGGATCATTACCCTGCTAGTAGTGATTGGTCTGCTGACCACTGCCCTGCTTGCTTTTGCCTTGTTTAGGCAGCGGCAACAAAAACAAAAAGCCAATAATTTACTCAAGCAAAAAAATGAAGAAATTTTCACCACCAACGAAATACTGGCAACAGTAAACCTCAACCTGGAAGCCAAAAATGAACACATTACGGCAAGCATTGACTACGCCCAACATATTCAACAAGCCATATTTCCGGCAGAAGGCAAACTCCAACAAGTGTTTGCCCATAGTTTTGTTTATTTTACGCCTTTAGAAATAGTGAGTGGTGATTTTTATTGGCTTGCTGAACTAAACACTGCCCAAACAAAAAGCTATGCTAAAAAAGTGCTGGCGGTAGTCGATTGTACCGGGCATGGAGTACCCGGAGCCTTTATGAGCCTGATAGCCACCGTGTTACTCAAAGAAGCCGTACTACTCAAGCATATTCACTCGCCCGAACTTATATTGAACGAACTGCACCGCAACATTCGCCAAACACTGAAACAAAAACAAAACTATAACCGCGACGGAATGGAAATAGCAGTGGTGGTAGTAGAGCCAGAAACCCACACTCTGGAGTTTGCGGGTGCCCGCCGTCCTCTGGTGTATGTACAAGACCAGCGTATGCATACAATTAAGGGCGACAGATTACCCATTGGAGGCGAACAACGCGAAAGTGAACGACGGTTTACCAAACACCTGTTGTACCTACACCGCCCACTTAGTTTTTATTTATTTTCGGATGGCTACCAAGACCAATTTGGAGGTGAACACGGCAAAAAAATGGGTTCGCAACGTTTGACCCAACTAATCGACGAAGTTCATCATTTGCCTATGGAGACTCAGCAAAAGTTAGTCGAACAAAAGTTTACGCAATGGAAGGGTAGCATGCCCCAAACCGATGATGTATTGGTATGTGGGGTAAAGTTGGGTGAGTGAAGTAAACTATTTTTAACCTGGAGATAAAATGTTACAAACAAATGAAAAAGCAGAGAAATTTTGGCAAGCTTTCAGAACAAACAAAATGTGGGTTGCCAAACAATGACACCCCACCTTTCTAACAGTATGATTTAATACTTCACAAAAACCTTTTGGAAATCTTTGCCCTGAATACGAGGCACTTGCTCTATGCCATGGATACGTCGAGCAAAATAAGGAACCCCTTCGTTGTTGTCTACCAAATACTTATAAATTTCTGCATAAGTCAATTGGTTGTCCTTGTTCTTGTCGGCATTCTTGTTATGAATCGCCTTCAAAAAGAAGTAAGTAAACATACCATGCAGTTTTTTGTTGTACCAGCACGACACTTGGTCTTTGCTGGACGATGACAACAACACCCCATTCTTTACCCCTTTGATTCCCTTAGACTTTACCACAATAGGCGAAATGTTGTCAAACACGGTTGCCCCCGAAAAACAAGCATCTAACACCACCGTTATCGACTTTGCCGGAAGTTTGGCAAGGTTGCGGTAAAAAATATCGCTATGGTAACCGCTCAACTCTACATACTGAGGGTCAGCCTCTACAGGCACAAAATAAGCGGCATTGTTTTTAAGGCTGGGCGCCCCGTGTCCTGAATAATACACAAAAACATCACTCTTTTCGGCTTTGATAGAGTTATACAATTTGCCTTTGTGGTTGTGTTCGTTGCCAAAAAACGTTTTGAAGTCAGCCAAAGTAGCATCATTGATCAAAAATACATTGCCTGGCTTATAGCCTAATACTTTTATCAGGTAGTTTTTAATACTGCGGGCATCATTAATGGCGTATTTTACCCGTTTGGTTTTCTGATAATTGGTATTACCAATGACTACAGCTATGGCGTTGGGGTTATTCATTTGGGTCTGAGGCAGTTTTACATCTACATCCGAAAAACCACCCACAAAATCGGCATTGCCTACCTCACTGTTGCGTCCATTGGTATTTACGCTGATAGGGTCAAAATTAAAGGTAAGTTTTGACGCATTATACGCCACATAGTTTTGACTGTCGTATACATATTTTTTACCATTTACAGGGTTGACAATGTCTACATGCAACACCGCCAACTCATAGGCATTGGCCAAAGTAAAACTGGCATTCTTATATTTTAATTTCTTGAAATTTTGGTCAAACTGTTTTGCTTCGGCAAGAGGCACGTGCACATATATTGGACGAAAGTCTTTGAAAGTAATTTTAAAACTCTCGTTATCGGCATCATATTCGTTTTTGCCGCTTACCCAATCTATGTGCTCCAAACCTATTTTGGTTACTGCTTGTTGGGTATACTCATATACTTTTTCGCGGCGGGTACTTTCGTTTACCCTGGCAAGGTAATCATCGGTTTTCTCAAACTTACCCTTCTTTTGCCATTTATTGATGCGAGGCTCTATGTACAACTTTACAAGGTGGGTATAAGCAATCGTGCGCCATAACCTAATGGTTTGGTCGTCACTGGCGCTGGCAATCATTTGCCCGGTAGGGCTAAAAGCCACCGAGTTTACATTTTTGAAATGTCCGCGCAAACTGGTTATTTTTTGGGCATTCTTAGCATCCCATAGCTTTAGGTTTTTGCCACCCCTCACCAGGTAAGACCCATTGGGGCTCATGGCAAGCGAAGTAATCACAGCGTAAGGTTCAGCATATTCTTTGGCAATTCTGCCTGAAGCTACCTCCCACTTTTTAAGCGTACCATCGCGGCTCCCGCTCATTAGATAGGCTCCATCTGTAGTAAAGCTCACCGCCATTACATGGTCTTTGTGCCCTTTCAAGGTTTTTTCTAATTGAAAAGTGCTGGTATTCCATACACTAATGTTTACATCGCTGGTACTGGCAATCCTTTGACCAGTAGGGTCAAAACAAACCCCATACACCAAACGCGGGTGGTTGCCAAATGTGTGTACCACATGACCACTGTTTACATCCCACAACTTTACGGTTTTATCGCGGCTGCCACTCACCAACCATTTACCATCAGCACTATAGTCAATAGTGCCTACCATGTCGGCGTGCCCCTCCAGGGTTTTTATAATCACCCCGCTTGAGGTTCCCCATATTTTAATGGTACCATCTACACTTGCAGTAGCAATATTTTTACTGTCGGGGCTA
Organism: uncultured Microscilla sp.; assembly: GCF_947493425.1. GTDB lineage: Bacteria > Bacteroidota > Bacteroidia > Cytophagales > Microscillaceae > Microscilla. The sequence continues at coordinate 25,203 of NZ_CANLRP010000094.1, forward strand.
AACTTTACGGCAAGCACACTGCCCCGGTGCCCGGCAAAGGTATGCAACAGTTTTCCACTAACGGCATCCCACAACTTCAGGGTTCGGTCTGCCCCACCACTTGCCAAATATTTTCCATTGGGGCTAAAAACTACCGAATAAACTTTAGCCTGGTGCCCCCTGAGAGTAAGCAATGATTGTTGGGCGTAGGTGTAGTGCTGTATCAGGCTCAGGCAACAGCAGAGGGCGAACAATTTTAGTTTGATGGTTTTTGTCATGGTATCGGTTGGCAAACATTTTTCTGTAAAAATAACATCTCTTATTGACTTGAACAACGCATAAGTCTGCAATAGGTTTGCATGATAAGGTATAAGTATAGGCAAAAAAGAACATTTTCGACGTTAAGTTCTTGAGTTGGTAGGCGGGGCAAAAACATTGCTCGGTTGTGAGAAAATGTTGGTATAAAAAACAGGGAATTTGGGCTTTAGGCTAAAAAAATGAAAAATATTCACCTTTTTTTCAAAATAAATGCAACCTTTTAAAAAGCTTGCCGTATAACTCTCCAAAGGCTGGTTAGCACTTTTATAAACTTCATTTTTCTCCCAAAAAGTGAAGGAAAGTTTTAAATGTTTTAAATAATAGCAGACAATCCTACCTCAAAGAGGTGGGATTTGTTTTTTTATAGAACTTGTTGAAGGCTTCAGACCGCCAATGATGACAAGTTTGTAACTTGCTTTTAAACAAAGGTTTAAAACTTTTTTCTATTCGGAGGCGTAAGTTGAAAAAACTTAAGCCAGTAAATGAACGAAGAGCAACCAACCCTACCCCTATAAAACACTAAAAAAAGAACCTACTTAGCCCCTCGCACCAAGCGATTGTACAACTCGGTAAACCAAGCATTTTTGAGCGAAGCATTTACCTTGTCATTGGTCATTTTACTGTAAAAATCGAGCTTGGTATTAATAAAATTGAGCAGCAAATTATCAATCACACCATTGAACTTATCCTGAATATTGTCTTTAGAATTTTGCGCATTAAAATAGCTCATCAACTCGTCATCATCATACACCAATTGGCGCATTTTTTTCACCTCCACCTTGTCTTCCTCGGTCAAGTCAGCCCCAAAAGCATCGTTCAATGTTTGAATAATTTTACTCAACCAATCTGCCTCCTCCTCCGCATTTTGGTTGCTTCCGCCTGGCTGCAGCCCCTCAGTTTCGCCATCGCCCGACTCCAGCTCAAGGTGAGTAGTATATTGGTACTGCACCCTGTAGCTGTCCAGCTCCACGTCGTTCACCACGTCTAAGGGCAATTGTTGGGTAGCATAAGGCAGCTTTTTAATCAAGCCTATAAAAAACACATAATGTTTCTCCAGGTCAGGGTCAGCAAAAGTCATAATTTGGCTCAAAAACTTATACATTTTATTAAACCTCTGCAAATTGCCCTTAAAAGCCGCCTTGCCCTCATCGTTGGGCAACTGCTCAAAGCGAGTCACCACCACATCGAGCACCTTTTGCAAGCGCTCTTGCTCGTTGGGCAAGGTAAAAAACACCTCGGCAAACATTTCTACCTCTTGCGGCTCATATACTTGCGATTGCTCAAGCTCGGTAAGCAAATGATACAAAATATTGGGGTCGGTCAAAAGGTCTTCGGGGATATAGTTGCCCCCATAAAAATGCTGGAAGTCTGCCTGTATTTGCTCAGGTTCGTTTACAAAATCGAGCACCATGGTAGAGGTTTTGACTTTGGTGGTGCGGTTGAGCCGCGAAAGCGTTTGCACGGCATTGGCACCGCCCAACTGTTTGTCAACAAACATGGTATGCAAGAGCGGCTCATCAAAACCCGTTTGAAACTTGTTTGCCACAATCAAAATACGGTATTGGGGCAACTTGAGCGCCTCAGGAATACTCACCCTGCCTTGCAGGGCATTCATACCCGCCTCGGTATAATCTTCGCCCGTTTCGGGGTCGTGCACCTTGCCCGAAAAAGCCACCAAAGCCCCATAAGGCAAATTCATTTCACGCATTACCTCCTCAAACTTTCGTTGATAGCGCACCGCGTGCAGCCGCGACCTGGTTACCAGCATAGCCCTGGCCTTGCCCAAAATCTCGTTTTGGGTGTGGCTGGCAAAATGCTCCAGCATAATCCGCGCTTTGGTTTCAATGGCGTGGTCTTGCAAATCTACATAATTGCTCAACACCCTCACCGTCTTCTTCTTGTCATACTCCTGGTCGGGCACATCCTGGCGGGTAGCAAGTTTATAATAGCGTTTAAACGACATATAGTTTTGCAGTACATCGCGTATAAACCCCTCTTTGATTGCCTGCTCCATGGTATATTCGTCAAACGCCCGTTTTTGCCCGTTGATCATCGTACCAAACAAAGTAATGGTTTTGGGTTTGGGAGTAGCCGTAAAAGCAAATTGCCACACATTGGGCTGTTGTCCCTTGCGCTCTATATCTTCGGTAATAATATCGTCGAGCGTAGGCGTGTCGGCTTCTTGAGCAGCGGCATCAGCCAGGCTCAAAGCTTTGCGCATGTGGCGCGAGGTTTCGCCCGATTGTGAGCTGTGGGCTTCATCTATCAGAATTGCATATTTGCGATTGGCAAAGCCCGCCACAGCGTCCGATATATAGGGAAACTTCTGAATGGTGGTAATAATCACCCGTTTGCCCTCCTCTATGGCCTGGCGCAAGTCGGCACTGCTAGAGCGGTTGTCCAGATAAGCCACCACCCCCGACCGCTTGTCGAGCTGACGCATGTTGTCCTGAATTTGTCGGTTGAGCACCCGCCTATCGGTGACTACTATCACACTGTCGAACATAGCCCTTGGGTGTTGGGGTGCCTGGTAAAAGTTGGCAAGGCAATAGGCAAGCCAGGTAATGGTGTTTGACTTGCCCGAACCTGCCGAGTGTTGAATGAGGTAGTTGGTGCCCGTGTTGCTTTGGCGCAAAGCCGCTAACAAACGATGTACCGCCCGTCGTTGATGAAAACGAGGAAACAACAACACGGGTGTTTTCTTTTCTTCCAGCCTTTGGGTTTTGGCATTGTACTCCTTGCTCGTGTTGGTTTGCAGGCTTATAAAGTTTTGTATCAGGTCGAGCAACGAATCTTTAGTAAGTACATCTTCCCACAGGTAGCCCACCGCGTAGCCCTGCGGGTGGTGGTTTTTGAGCCCTTGGTTAAACGGCAAAAAGAAGGTAGACTTGCCGCGCAAGTGGGTGGTCATGTATACTTGCTCGGTACCCACCGCAAAATGCACCAAACAACGTTGAAACTCCAGCAAAGGCTCGCCTCTGGGGTCGCGGTCTTGTTGGTATTGGCGCATCGCCTGCACATGGTTTTGCCCAGTAAGCGCGTTTTTGAGTTCGGCAGTTGCCACTGGAATACCGTTGACAAACCACACCAAATCTATAGAGTTGTTGTGTTGACTAGAGTAGCGCAATTGGCGCACTACAGTCAGGCGGTTTTGAGCATACCAGCGGGCGTGTTCGGGGGTTTTGGTGTGGGCGGGTTTAAAATACACCAAGTCGAGCTTTTGTCCACGATCTTTTACTCCATGGTGCAAGCCATGCAAGGTTTTGTGCTTGCGCAAATGGGTAGCCACGTTTGCCGTTATCTTCTCATCGGTAGCCGCCCCATACTGCTTTTGTAGTGCCTGGTATGCCTTGGGTTGGCTTGTTTTTATAAATTCAATCAGCTCTTCAGGGATCAAACAAAGGGTTTTATCATAGGCTTTCGCCGAAATCTCCTGGTAATGATCCTGAGTAGTCAAATAGTTGACAATGTGCGCCTCAAAATCGGCTTCTTTACTTCCACTTGCCATAGCTTGCTTGTTATGATGTGTATATAATAAAAGGTGTTTGCTTTTTTCATCTACCGATTTTATACGCCCTTAAAAAATCAGTGCCTTATACGCTCGGTTAGTTGCTTGTAAAGCAGCCTCAAACTTGTCGCTTGTCGCTAAAAGCACCGATATGCATCGGCATCTAAGGACTTGAGACTGTAGAAGCTCCTGACTCATTAGCTTGAAACTGAAAATTAAAAAGTATTGACGACTATTCCCGCTTTTTGAGTGAAAAAAACTATATTCATCTCCATGACAACAAACGAACTTACTTATAAAATCAACGGTTGTGCTATGAAAGTACACAACACCTTGGGCAATGGTTTTCAAGAAGTGATTTATCAAAGATGTTTGGCTATAGAATTGGGCAGGGCAGGTTTAGACTTTGCCCGCGAAGTGAACCAAACTATTTATTACGACGGCATAGATGTGGGCACTCGCCGAGCCGATTTCATTGTAGAAAACCAAGTAATCGTGGAGCTAAAAGCTGTCATCGACTTGCAAGATGTGCACCTGGCTCAAGCCAAAAACTATTTGGTGGCTTACAATTTCGACATTGGCTTATTGATCAATTTTGGAAACACCAGCTTGCAATTCAAGAAAGTATACAATGCTCGGCGCAATCCATATACCCCCTAGGATCAGGATTTGCAGGATTGGGGGATGCGCAGGATAAAATAAAATCCTGCCCATCCTCTCATCCTGTAAATCCTGATACTCTCCTGCTCATCCTGACACATCTATCTTCCCCGTTACTGCCTCCGATATAATGGTTTGGCGATAGGTTTTGAGTTTTTTGATAGAGGTTTTTGTTTTTTCTATTAATTGATTAAACTCGTTCAGCTTTACGCTTAAATATTCATTAATTTCATATTGTTCTTCTCGTGTTGGAGGAATAGCAATAACTAGCTCCCTAATTTTTTCTAAATGTAAATTAGTTACTGAAGTTGTTTTACTTGCTAATTTAATTTGTTGATCAACAATTGAACTATTAAAAAAATGAGAAAAATAATAAGCGGTAAGACGGTTATTTAACTTTATTAGGCATAAACTAACGAAAATACTAAACTCCCATTCCCAATCTATGACTTTAGTAATTCCAATTGTTCCATTTTTAGATAACAACACATCACCCACTTCAGCATTACACCTTTTTGATAATACAATATGTTCTTCCTCTGGAATATACTTAACTTTTGACAAGTCAATGACTTTTTGTTGTATGTCTGTTACTCTTAAAAAAGGGATACCTGTTTCAACATAAGTTGGCGTATGGTGCGCTCCATCTATGATTTTTTTCGCCAAATACTTCAACTTCACCACCTCCCAATGTGCTGGAATCTCTCCCAACCACTCAATGCCGCTGTCTTTCATAGGAGCATCGGGGTGCAGCCCTTGAGTGACAGCCTCGTTGATGATGGTTTGTCGCTGTAGTTGCAACTTTTCAATCAAAGCCTCTTTTTTTGCCACTAAAGCATCTATTACTTGGGTTTGGTGGTCGAGATATTGAGCGATTTTTTTTTGTTCTTCTTGAGGGGGAACTACAATAAAAATATTCATTAAAGCATCCTGAGTCAGTTTTGGTTGTGCAGACCCAACAATCAAAGGTGTATAATCTAAGCTTTCAAGCAAAGTCTGAAAATATTTAATGCTTCCCCTCTTAGGATGTAAGATATGTGCATGATTATTTACCCAATACTGCCCTTTAGCAATAAAAGCCAGAGTTTTACTTCTTGTTAATAAATTTGCACCATCTTCTCCAATCAATATATTGTCTCCATCAAACAAATAATCGTCTACTTTATCAATTACTCCTGACGCTCCATAGTAATCATACTGTTTTACCTTCATATCACCACGTTGAGTTGAACTTAAAGGTACACGAATATGATTAAGGTTATTCAACTCATGCTTCAACTTCACCACCTCCCAATGCGCTGGAATCTGCCCCAACCACTCAATGCCACTGTCCTTATATTCGTCGTATTGCTTCATTCTGCCAATAAATCATTTAAAAGGGTTGCAATCTCACTTTCTAAAGCCACAATTTCCGCTTTCACTTCTGCCGAAGGGGGCAAAGCCTCGTACTCATAAAAATACTTGGTAAAATTGATCTCGTAGCCAATCTTGGTTTTCTCATAATCGAGCCAAGCCTCGGGCACATGGGGCAACACTTCGGCTTTGAAATACGCCTCAATGTCGGTGCCCAAAGGCACATTTTCTTTGTCACGTTTTTTGCTATCGGCTTTGGGCTCGCCCTTTTTGTTGCTTACCTGCTTGCCTTCTTTATACAAAGGTTGCTCTACGGTGAGTTGGTAATAGCCAAAGGCATCGTTGGCAAATATTTTACTGTGCTTGCCCTCTTCAAAGCCCTCATAAACGGCAGCAATGGCGGCAATGTGCTCGGCAGTTAACTCATTACGCTTGTTGCCCAAACTGCGCTTGTTTGAGCGGTGAAAATCGCCCCCTGCGGCATTGATGAGCTGCACCTTGCCTTGGCGGGTAGGGCTTTTTTTGTTGGTCAAAAACCATATATAAGTATTGATACCCGTGTTGTAAAACAAATCTTTGGGCAATGCCACAATGCATTCCAGCCAATCGTTTTCAATGATCCAACGCCTAATGTCGCTCTCGCCCGAACCTGCATCGCCCGTAAACAAGGGCGAACCATTGGTAACCACCCCAATACGTGCCCCTTCGCGTGCCATTTTTGCGAGCATGTGTTGCAAAAATAAGAGTTGACCATCCGAAACCCTGGGCAGTCCCGCATAAAAGCGCCCCGCCGGGTTCAGCGATTCGGCAGTGATAAAAGTCTTGTCTTTTTTCCAGGTAACCCCATAAGGGGGGTTGGCGAGCATATAATGAAAACGTTTGCTGGCAAAGTGGTCTTCGGTAAACGAATTGCCGTGGCGAATATTCTCCGTATCTTCGCCCGTAATCAACGCCTCCGACTTGGCTATAGCATACGATTGCTCGTTGAGCTCCTGCCCATAAGTCATCAGCTCAGGCTTTTGTTCGGGGGGCAAACCCGCACACACCTCATCCAGCACATAACGCTTGCCCAGGTTTACCATTCCGCCCGTGCCCATGGCAGGGTCATAAATGGTGCGAATCAACCCTGATTGGCGTAAAGTGTGGCGGTCGGGCAAAAACACCAAACGGTTCATCAAAGCCACCACGTCGCGCGGGGTAAAGTGTTCCCCTGCCGTCTCGTTCGACTGCTCGTTGGCTATCCTGATCAGCTCCTCAAACACATAGCCCATGTCGTGGTTATCTACCGCCTGGGTGTGCAGGTCTATTTTGCAAATTGCCCCGATCATCTCATAAAGCAAGCCGTTTTTTACCAGCCTTGCCACTATCTTATCAAACTGAAAATGCTCCAGAATGTCGCGCACCTCAGGGTTGAAGCCTTGCAAATAATTATTAAAATTGATTTCTATATAATTGGGCTCGTCTTGCAACGACGCCAGGGTATGCAACGAAGTATTGTAAAACTTAAGCCCGCCCGCTGCTTTGCGTAAAATGGGCACTAGTTTAGTTTCTTCCAGTTTGTCGGCAAACTTCTCAAATTGGGCGCGCACCTCGGCGTTCACCCCCTCCAAGATACAGTCCATGCGCCTGATCACAATAAAAGGCAGCACCACATCGCCAATTTCATTTTTCTTGAAGGCATCGCGCAGCACATCATCGGTTATCTGCCATATAAATTTTACATTGGGCTGTTGTTGTTCTTTGCTCATATACTTTTTAGTCGGGAGTTGATAGTTGGGAGTTGGTAGCCATTATAGCTTCAAACCAACCGCCACCAATAGCATCCTAGTGTTTGGCTACTGAGCACCATTGGCAATTGGCTGCAAAGTAAATATTTTTTGGGGAGAATGTGGGTTAATTTAGGA
>NZ_CANLRP010000095.1 GCF_947493425.1 uncultured Microscilla sp.
GCAAGTGTAAGAGTTGAAAGACGCTGAGCTGAGCAATACTAATTACCCGAAAACTTCCTGGAAAAAGAGAAGTTGGTGAAGTGAGAGAGAGTGAAGAATGAACAAAGAAAACGCTTCGGTGTTGAGAATTTCTGCCTTCCATTATGTTATAACTATTGATGATCAATGGTTGTAAGTGATAATGGTTCAAATACAAAATTCCATTACAAATCATATATAAGAACTTTAAAGAAATAAGTCAATGCAGAGTAGGGATGATTACATCTTTACAAAACATTGCAAGATCTAACGGTGGTTAGAGCATGGGTGTTCACCTTTTCCCATTCCGAACAGAGCAGTTAAGCCCCATTGCGCCGATGGTACTACAATCAAATGTGGAAGAGTAGGTCGCTGCCGATCCAATACCAACCCTCATTGTGAAAACAATGAGGGTTTTTTGGCTCTAGAGTAAATATAAACTTATCGTGAAATTACGTAATATTAATGCAAATAAAAGTAGAAAAGGAGGTGAAGCTATGCAGACAGTCTAAATTATTAGGTTTCGAGCACATTCTTATGACTTTTCTTCGGGATGTTTCACAAAAGGGTTAAATTTGAAGTTAAAAACTTATGCAATAACTGGCAGCTTAAAACTAATTGTGTTAAGCCCATAACCAAAGACTCATAAAAATAATGACCAAAAAGACCACTACTAAAGCAAAGGGTAAAAAAACAAAAGAAACCCCAATGATGAAACAATACAACTCCTTTAAGGCGAAGTATCCGGGGGCGTTGCTTCTATTTAGGGTGGGTGATTTTTATGAAACCTTTGGCGAAGATGCGATCACTGCAAGCAAGATATTAGGGATTACCTTGACCAAACGTCACAATGGGGCTGCTAGTGAAACTGAATTGGCAGGTTTTCCTCACCATGCTTTAGATGCTTATCTACCTAAATTGGTTCGTGCAGGGCAACGAGTGGCCATTTGTGATCAAATAGAAGACCCACGTTTTACTAAAAAGTTGGTCAAGCGTGGAGTTACAGAACTAGTTACACCAGGGGTTTCTTACAATGATTCGGTGTTAGAAGTAAACAGAAATAATTACTTAGCTTCATTGAGCATACGCAAAAGTGCCAAAGAAGAAGTTTTTGGGATAGCTTTTTTAGATATATCTACTGGGGAGTTTTTTACTGCAGAAGGAGATTTTGAATATATAGATAAGTTACTCCAAAGTTTTAACCCTTCAGAGATACTATTTAGCAAGACAGGAAGACAAACATTTGTAGACTTATTTAATGATCGTTTTAATGCCTTTTTTCTTGAAGAGTGGTTCTTTACTTACAATTTTGGTCAAGATATACTAAATCGTCATTTCAAAACTAAATCACTGAAAGGGTTTGGCATTGCAGATTTGCCGGAAGGCATTGCAGCAGCTGGGGCTATTTTACACTATCTTACTGAGACCCACCATAATAATATCCAACATATATCAAGCATTGGACGCATAGAAGCTAATCGTTATGTGTGGCTTGATAAATTTACAATTCGCAATCTTGAGTTGTTGTTTCCTCAGCAGGAAAATGGGGTATCCCTGATCCAAGTGTTAGACAATACGGTGACCCCTATGGGTGCACGTTTGTTACGTAAATGGGTGGCGTTGCCATTGAAAGACAAGCAGCGTATAGAGGAACGTCTTAGCATGGTCGAATCAATTTTGCAAGACAATGACTTATTAGAAGATATAAATCAACACCTCAAGCAAACAGGAGATATTGAAAGATTAATTTCTAAAGTAGCTTCACGTAGAGTAAAGCCAAGAGAGTTGTTACAAATCAAAAAGGGATTGATACAAGCCGCATCTTTAAAGGTTATTTTACAACATCATCCTTTGCCTCAGTTTCAAAAATTTTCTAATCAATTAAATGAATGTCAGTTTTTAGTTGATAAGATTGATAGTGAATTGTTGGATGAGCCTAAAAATGTATTAAATGAAGGCGGCTTGATTAAACCAAAGGTGAATGATGAGCTGGATGAATTGCACGAAATTGTGTACAATAGTAAGCAGTACTTGGAGAAAGTACGTGAAAAGGCGGTAGAAGAAACTGGTATTCAATCGTTAAAACTAGATTATAATAAAGTATTTGGTTTTTACCTGGAAGTAACAAATAAGTATAAACATCAAGTTCCCAAAGAGTGGATTCGTAAACAGACCTTGGTAAATGCAGAACGTTACATTACTGAGGAGCTTAAGGTATACGAAGATAAGATTGTGCATGCCGAAGAACGGATATGGGAGCTTGAAAGCCAACTGTATCATGAATTGGTGCTTCAAGCAGGTGATTTTACCAGCCCAATTCAACAAAATGCCCGTATATTAGCGACTCTTGACTGTTTGGTTTCATTTGCTTTTATTGCTCGTAAATATAACTATATAAAACCCACGGTAAATGAAGGCAAAGCTATTAATATTAAAGCTGGTCGACATCCTGTGATTGAACGTCAATTACCTGCTGAAGAACCTTATATTCCGAATGATACTTTACTAGATGATGAAGATCAACAAATTATGGTTATCACAGGTCCTAATATGTCCGGTAAGTCAGCATTGTTACGTCAGGTCGCATTGATCACCTTAATGGCACAGATTGGAAGCTTTGTACCAGCTGACGCTGCAGATATAGGCCTTGTAGATAAAATTTTCACTAGGGTAGGTGCCTCTGATAATATAGCCAAAGGTGAGTCTACTTTTATGGTAGAAATGATGGAAACGGCAAGTATCATGAATAACCTGAGTGAACGCAGTTTGGTATTGATGGATGAAATTGGACGAGGAACAAGTACCTATGATGGTATTTCTATTGCTTGGGCTATATTGGAGTTCTTGCATGACTATCGCAAGGGGCGTCCAAAAACCTTGTTTGCTACTCATTATCATGAACTCAATGAATTAGCCAAAGAAATGCCTCGCATCAAGAATTTCCATGTAACAGTGAAAGAAGTAGGCAACAAGGTTGTTTTTATGCGCAAACTAGCTACTGGAGGCAGCGAACATAGTTTTGGTATTCATGTGGCACGTATGGCTGGAATGCCCCGGCGAATTGTACTACGTGCCGATGATATTATGCACCATTTGGAGGCCCACCGTTCACAGGGAAGTGGTAGTAGTAGCCCTGAGTTGATGACCGAAAGCATACCTAAAGATGTACAAATGAATATATTTGAAGCTAAAGACCCGATTGCTCAACAAATACAAGAAACGCTTAAAGAGGTAGATGTAAATACCATTACACCAGTAGAAGCTTTATTAAAATTAAATGAGTTGAAAGGATTAATGAATGGAAAGGGGAGCTTATAAGTAATCTAGGTAGTGACAATTTTCGTAAGTAAGTAGTGTATAGAAAAGCAAACATTTGCTTGATTTTCTATAAAAAAGTAGTATAATGATAGAATAACCACTTACAACGTGCAACGCTTCTATTATTGTTTACGTCTCTGGTATATACACAAAGCACAAAAACACTACACTAACACACTAAATAAGCTTAACATGAAAAAAATCACTACATACTTTAAAGATAATTTTTCTCCTCAAAAACAAAAAAAGCTTGCAGTTGCCCTTATTTTATTTTCTTTAGTGCCATTAATATTAGGCATTGTTACCTTTGCAAGTAGTATGTCCCCACAGTACAAAACGTTATTGGGGTCAGGGTTATTCCTTATAGGAGATATAGTGTATTATGTAGGCATTGCTTTGTTAGGCAAAACCTTTTACGAAAAATATCAACGTTTTTTCCGACGCAGTTATTGGGCGCGGAAGTATAAGATGTTAGTGTCTTAAAAATGCTGGTAAAACTAGATGAGCATACCTGTTTTTAGTTAACAATAGATTTGATGATCCCTCTCATTTTTGAGAGGGATTTTTTTATAGAAGACCTATAACCTTTCCACCATTTGTTTCATCAATTTAGTGAGTTTAGGTTCTGCTTTGCCTGCTACTGCCAATATATCTTCCAGGGTTGCTTTTTTTAGTTTGCCTTCATAGCATAAATCTGTAATCACCGAAACAGCAAACACGGGCAAGTCCATGTGGCGGGCTACAATCACTTCAGGAATAGTAGACATTCCTACAGCGTCGGCTCCTATAATACTTAAATATTTATACTCGGCGGGAGTTTCAAGATTAGGACCTGGTACACTTACATATACCCCTTTTTGCACCCCTTCTATATTATGCTCTTGAGCTATGGCTTCAGCTTTAGCTATCAAGCCAGGATGATAAGCATCCAACATATCAGGAAAGCGTATGCCTAGTTCATCGAGGTTAGAACCAGTGAGTGGATTTGTTGGTAACAAGCTAATATGATCAGTAATAATCATTAGGTTAGCGAGGCCGAACGTTGTATTGAGTCCTCCAGCAGCATTAGAAACAAATAAATGACTGATGCCTAAGAGTTTCATCACTCTTACCGGAAAGGTGATTTGTTGCATGTTATAGCCTTCATAATAATGAAAACGTCCTTGCATTGCTATTACTGGCTTATTTCCTAGTTTTCCTAGAATTAACCTGCCCTTATGTGATTCTACAGTAGATACTGGAAAGTGAGGAATATCTTCATACTCTATAATATCTATTGCTTCTATTTCATTGGCAAGTCCGCTTAAGCCAGTGCCTAGTATAATGCCTACCTCAGGTTGTACGGATGTTTGAGCCTGAATAAAGCGGACGGCTTCACGCATATTTTCAATTGTCATACTTATCTGTGTTAGTGGTGCCTAGGCCTATCGGTCAGGCGCAGTTTTTACCAGGGGTAAATTTATTAACTCTGTAAACCAATGCATTGTGTTTATCAATAAAATTCGTAAGAGTGTACTTAAAAAAGTGATGAGTGAGTAACTAAAACTGAGAATTGATATAAATATGAGGCATATTTTATTATATTTACTTGTAAGGAACCAGTCTTAGCTTAAGCCTTATTGTGAAACCAATGTCAGGTTATGTCAACCTTCGCCAAGTGGCTAAGTTGTTGGCGTTTAACAGATAACCGATATTATTAGCTTCAGAGTATCGTTCCTTAGTGTAAGATTTAGCAGCGGTTGTAATTTACGGTCATTATTAAAACCTAGTGCCTTGGTTCGAATCCAAGCGTCTCCACTATTTCATAAATATAATTATTCTAATAAACCAAAAATGGGGACGTAGCTCAGTGGCAGAGCAAGGGTGACAATGTCTTCTTAATGATTCAAGGATTGCAAGGGCTTTTTTCCATCGAGAGATGGTTGATTTTATGGCTCAGATGGTTAGAGCGCCGGACTGTCAATTCGGAGGCCACGGGTTCGATTCCCGTTAAAATCGTCGGGCGGCCGCTAGGTTAGAACGGCCGTCCATTTTTTATTATTTTCTCCTATATGCCTTCCCTTTTCTCCACTTGCCTCTTCGGTTTTTGCGTAAAGCAATCAATTTATTATTTCTTATCAGAAAACGTTTTTGTTTAAATGGCCACCATTTACAAAATAAGGTTTGAAATTGAAACTGGTCAGGTAGATCGTTTTCTTTAAAACTATTGAGTATAAGTGTATCTCCCTGGCTTATCCATTGCCCCAAACTAAGTTTACAGTTCATTTCTTTGCCGCTGGCGCGAAACTCAAAAGTATTGAACTTTTTTATCTCAAGCGTTCCTTGATACCGTATTGTGTGGTCTTTAAATTTTACCATATACTTACCTTTTGGAGAAGTTTGGGCAATCAAATTGGGCGTTAAGAACAAACATAAGGAGCAAAGGAGTTTTGTTGGGTGCATATAAGGTTTATAAAAAAGTTTGACAGTTACAAGGTTATGTTAAGTCGCTTTTGAGCAGCTGAAAAAATGAGCCAAATTTAATTATCAAAATATACCTGATTAATTGTATCAATTTTGAGTGCTCGTCCGCTCAAAGAAGTACGGTTAAATAAGTTGATAAAATAACGTTTTTCCTTGCTCCAGTTTTGCTCTAGGTTGGTTTTATCAGGTACTTTGGTATAGTTTCCCCGCAAGTCATCTAGCCCACCTTTGATGGTAACATAATAAATGGCAGAACCTTTTCTTTTGTCAATCAATACACTAGAGTTGGGGTCTATGCGAATGTTTCGTTGTTGATAGTTGGCCAAAGGTATTTTTACTTTATAATTAAAACCTTTGTCTACGGTATAGCTGCCAATAATAGAAAGAGGAGATACTGTACTTTGTATGGTCACTTCTGGCATAAACACCGTTTCGTTTCTTATCTGCAACACTTGACGCATCTCAGTAAAGGGTAAATTGTCTACCCTTAGGTTTATGTAATTGAAGGGCTGTTTTACGGGGGCAAAATTTACCAGTGTTCCATTGGTTACTTTTGCGTCTATATCTGCCACTACGTTGGGCAAGTTTACTTCCATGTGTTTATTAAACACTAGACCTGCCTCTACATCGGCAGTGAGCAAACCATTGATATTTGATGATTGAATGAAGTTTTGTGAAAAGTTGCCAAAAGCTGCCATGAGCTGGTTTGCCTGTACTTTGTTGAACTGCATCCTGCCATCAAAAGTAAAGAAATTGTCTTTTTGCGCATTAAAAATTCCCAATACATTCATTGTTCCTCCAGCAATATTCATGTGAATGTTGCTGGTTTTGAGCACTTTATCGTTCATTGCCAGGTCACAAGTAAAGTTATTTGCTACAAACGGACGAAACTGTATACTGTCTACTTTACATTTAAAGTTAAAAGCAATGTCACTGGGCACATGCAAAGTATATGTTTGTGGGTTGACTTTATTTTCTGAGGAGGTTCCCAAACTTGCTTTTTGAAGCAATTCTGCCATATCAAGTTTTCGGGCTACCAGGTTACCTTCTATACGTGCTGTGGAGGTTTCAGTATTATGAAGTAACAAATAAGGCATGAGGTTTTTCAACAAACCATTGATAGCAAAATCTGATTTGCCCACTTGTCCGGCAAAGCTTTGAATGGTCGTAGTATTATTATTAAACTCAAAATCCCCGGAAAAATCTTTAAATTCTAATGGATTATTTGACAAGATAAAGTTTACATTTTTCAATTCCATTGCGCCAGTTATGCGTACATCGTCTGCTTCTTTTTCTTTGGTCAAGTCATCGAGCAACCCCTCCATATATAACTTCAAGCCAAACAATCCTTCCGCTTTTTTGAACATATCTAGTGGATAAAATTCTGTAAAAGCTTCCAGGTCAAGCCCAGCGTCTAAACGTAGGCTTATGTAAGGATTGGTAAAGTTTCTAAGTTCAAAACTACCTCTAAGGTTTTCACTCTTGAGCGAATCACGAATACTGGCATTGCTTAAGTCTTTTACCCGCTCAAATTTTAAAGAGCCTTTCAAGCGATCAACTTTCAGGAATGAGGTATTCAAGTTGTTTTCACGTCCATTGCTAAACTTACCTATAAAACTAAAGCGTTGAAATACTTGCTCAATATTGGGTGATTGAATGGCAATATTACGGCAACCAAAGTCTATTTCTACATGCGGAAAAGCCTTAGCCGACCAATTGCCCTTGATAGCGCCTTTAAAGTC
This sequence comes from uncultured Microscilla sp., assembly GCF_947493425.1. Taxonomy (GTDB): domain Bacteria; phylum Bacteroidota; class Bacteroidia; order Cytophagales; family Microscillaceae; genus Microscilla. The sequence continues at coordinate 7,542 of NZ_CANLRP010000095.1, forward strand.
TACATTGCCTTTGGTTTTATAATCTAAGAGTTTATTGTGTACTTTGGCAGGCATAAACACGGTAAGCGCCTTTAGGTCTTTGTTGGTGCCAGCTATTTCAAGGTTTATAAAGTCTGCTTGACGTTTTTTAATATCATAATAACCCTTTAGCTCAAAGTCACTCTTGCGTAAAGTTATCTGAAGGGGGTGCAAGTCTATGCGTCCTTTGTTTCGGTTAAACGATATTTTACTATTCCCCAAAGTTACCTCTTCTTGCTTAAGGTAATTGTACCCGTTGGCCTGAAAGTTAAGCGTAGTAAGCTTACCGCTTAAATCTAAATCAAAAAATTGGGGTTGAGCCGCTACTGTACTTGCTATGTTTTGTACCGTAAAGTTATAAGCTTCTTTTTGGGCAATGTTTTGGTAAGCTATTTTCAAGTTTTTGAGCTTAATGTGCTCTACACTGAACTTTACCGTACTATCACTCATTTGTGCAGCCAAGTCAAAAAAACTATAATTATCTTCTCCATTGTTATTTACCAAAAAATTGATTTGCCCACCGTCTATCTCCATGGTTTTAAAGGTATACCGCCCATTGATGTACTCGTTAAAATCAAGTGTAAACTGAAGCTTATCTATATTGGCAAATACGCGGCGGTGAGGTTTGCCTTCTATTTGTACCTGATGGATAGTAAGGGTGAGTGCCGGAAAATTGGTAGTGAAATCAAAATTTACTTCTCCGGTTTTTATGTTAGTTTTCAAGCTTCGGGTAAGCCTTTCCTTTACTTCTTTTTCAACCTTGGCTTTTTGTGAGGGAGTATAAAACAAGGCCGCACCTATAGCTACCAAAGCAGCTACGGCTGACAATATTAATATGAAAATAAAAAACCGTCGGAAAAACTTGCGCATAATCCCAAAAACAAGTTTGGTGAATTGATCAGTAGAAAATTATTTATCAAGGTTAAAAAACCTCGTGTATCAACGCAAAATTTCGTACCAAAATCAATGAAATACAAGTATTTAGGAATATAATTGCACTCAGAGCCATTAAAAACCTCAAAGAGTTGTACACAACTTTGTGAAAAAACACCTTCCATCTGCGGTGTTTCAACTTTCTACTTGCTTGAATAACCCTCTACGCTTTTTTTATCGTTGGTATATTTAAAATAACGATTGACTATGAAGCTACTTCTTATCAGGCCATTTTGTATCATCATCCTATTACTAAGTGCATACATTACTACTGCTCAAGAGGCAAAACATCTTATTGATTTTTTGCAAACCAAACCTCGCCATACAGCAGGCATAAAGCAGCACATACAACAAATGAAACAAGACACCATACACTATGCAGAAGTCAATACTGCTATTGAGCGCATCTTACCTTCGGGTATCACCCAACTACATTATGTACTCTTTACCCACCAACCCCAAGTATATCAATTGTCAATATTGGCTCAGAAAACACAAATTATTGGCATCAAATTGTTTAAAGTAACCTATAATAAGGGGTACACATACCCACGCGAGCAACTGAGCATCTTATACAGTTGGGTGAATATAACAAGTTTACAAAAATACATTGATGGTCACAACAAGCTTTATGGTAGCCAGCTGAATACAGATGATGTTTCATTGTTGCCTTTCAGGTTGTATAAATATGGGAGCGACTGTGGACATAGCACCCCTGACCAATATAGCCGCATGCGGCAACTAATAAGGCAAAAAGACGAATATACATTGCAAAAATGGCTTAGGTCAATGAATGTAGAGTTGCAGGCGTATGCATTGGAAGGTTTAGCCCGATTGAAACATCCCAAAAAAATTAAACGATCACACTTGGTAGAAATTCCACTACGGGTGGAGTCACAAAAACGCTTATTTAAAAAGTACCTTTGGCGGGTACCAGAAACAAAAGTAGTTCAATTGCTTCGTCAATCAAATACCAAAGTATATACTTGTGCGGGTTGTTTTGGAATGAACTACACACCTATTGCAACCCTTGTTGAAAAAATGGGCTTTTGATCAATATATCATTATTTTGAGTAAAACAGGTGCCATATTGCTATAAAAAGCTTGCCTTACTTGCAACGTTATTGCATTTAAACTACATTTGTGTAACAATGTTGCAAAAAATATATGCGCACTTTATCAATTATTATATTACATATTTTACTCTCAACTCATTTTTTATTTGCCCAAAAAACTACTAAAACTGAATGCAAGGGAATGCTTTCGGGAGTAGTGATTGATGCGCAGAGTAAAGCACCTTTGGCAGGGGTAACCATTTATATTAAGGGTACCAACACAGGGGTAATCACTGATGCTAAAGGTAGGTTTCAAATTCCTGACCTTTGCAAGGGTGAGCATATTTGTATTTGCCGAATGATTGGCTACAAACAAACCGAATTTGTGATTCATCACTACCACAACCATGCCCATCACGATAAAAAACTTGCCCTTAGACATGACAATCATTTATTGGAAGAAATTTTAGTAGAAGGTAAAAAAATAGAAACTGCTACTCAAGCCAAGAGCTCGCTATCAGGCGATGCATTGGACAAGTCAAGCGGCAAAAACTTAGGTGAGTCATTAAAAAGCCTGACTGGAGTAAATACATTGCAAACTGGTCATTCTATTTCCAAACCTGTAATCCACGGAGTACATAGCAATCGAGTACTTGTTTTAAACAATGGCATTCGGCAGGAAGGGCAACAATGGGGAGCAGAACATGCCCCAGAAATTGATCCATTTGTAGCCACACAATTATCAGTAGTAAAAGGAGCTGCAGGAGTACGTTATGGTGCCGATGCCATAGGAGGAGTGGTGATTGTAGAGCCTCCACGCTTGCGTCAAAGCTCAGGCATAGGTGGTGCGCTCAATTTAGTGGGCGTGTCTAACGGTCGTCAGGGCATTATGTCAGGTATGCTAGAGGGACAAGTAATAAAAGGACTTAGCTGGCGTGTACAAGGCACCTATAAGCAGTCAGGAAATGTACATACCCCAGACTACTTCTTATCTAACACTGGCTTAAGAGAGGTTAACTTTTCGGGTGCAATAGGCTATACCAAGGAACGCTTTGGCGTAGAAATTTTTCACAGTAGATTTGACACTGAGTTGGGCATATTTGAAGCAGCACATACCGGAAACCGCGCCGATTTAAAGCGGGCCATCAATAGCCCTCAACCATTGGTAATCAAAGACTTTAGTTATGACATTATCCAGCCTAAACAACGAGTAAGTCATCACCTACTAAAAGCCAAAGCCTTTTGGTTGTTAGACAAGGTAGGGAAAATAGAAATACAGTATGGTTTGCAGTCTAATGCAAGGGCAGAATTTGATCACTCACGCAGACGCAAAAGCACTGCTGCTTTGTCGCTCAACTTAAACACACACACATTAGACCTGGTGCTTAACCACAATGCGTTGGGACATTGGAAGGGGAGCTTTGGGCTCACTGGTATGTATCAAACCAATGTCTTTACCGGGCAAATGTTTATTCCTAATTATAATACTACTACAGCAGGTGCTTTCTTAATTGAGCGTTATGTTCGGGAAAGCTTTGAGTTTGAAGCAGGTATTCGTTACGACCAACGCTCTTTGACTACTTATATTCGTCCTACCTCCAACGATCCGGTAGAAAACAAAACATTGAACTTTAATAATTTTTCGGGTACTTTGGGAGTGATTTTTAGATTTAACGATTATTTAAGCCTTCGCTCTAATTTGGGGACAGCCTGGCGCCCACCTGCTGTCAATGAACTGTACAGTGCTGGTTTGCATCACGGTTCAGCAAGCTTTGAGTTAGGCAATGCCAACTTACAAACTGAACAATCTTACAAATGGATCAACACGTTGACCTATGAAAAAAACAGACTGAATATAGAGCTAAGCGGATATTATAATCAAATTCAAAATTATATCTATTTAGCTCCCAGTGCACCTTGGTCTACACTTACCATACGAGGGGAGTTTCCTATATACCAATATTTGCAAACCAACGCCGTGATTATGGGCATAGATGCGGCACTGGAGTATGACATTACTGCTTCGCTTACTTTCCGCTCTAAAGCATCGGTGGTACGTGGGCGAGACCGTAGTTTTGACAACCCACTGATTTTGATGCCCACTGATAATATTACCAATACCTTGACTTATCAACTTCCCAAAGTGGGCAAATTCAAGAAAATATTTTTTAGCCTGAGCGGACGTCATGTGGCAGAACAGCGTTTATTGCCCCAAAACCGCGAGCCTTTTGAAGGTGACACACCAAGCCAGAACACAGGAGAGAATCAATTGACTTACGAAGAGTTGATCAATGCACCAGCTGGCTATTCTGTTTGGGGGTTTCAGACTGGTTTTACCTTGCCTTTTCATCGCCAAAGTCTGAAAATAAGTTTAAGTATAGATAATATGCTGGATGCGGCTTACCGTGACTATTTAAACCGCTTTAGGTTTTTTGCCGATGATTTGGGGCGTAGTTTTACCCTTAGGTTAAAGTATACATTTTAGAATACACAAGTACAAGCGAGTAGATGAACCAAGTTTGGGTTTGCCTGCTTGTACCTTATTTTTATATATCTAATTTTTTTTAAGTAAAATGAAAACTATTTCGAGATTGTTATTGAGCATATTATGTGCAATGGTGCTTTTGTCAAGTTGTAAAAAAGCCGATGATCCAGCACCTGCTACGAACGAAGAAGAACTGATTACAGACCTTACACTGACTTTTACCAACCAAGCCAATACTTCAGAAGTAATTACCATGACTTTTTCTGACTCAGATGGCCCTAATGGACCCCAAACTGGAACATTCAATATTTCTGGAAATTTGTCAGCAAGTGCCAAGTATAATGTAGCCTTCAAGGTAGAGAATAAATCAGAAACACCTGCAGAAGATGTGACTACAGAAATAAAAGAAGAAGGTGCAGAGCATCAGGTGTTTTATAACACCACTGGCAACCTTCAGTTTCAATCGTATACTGATAAAGATGCCAATGGCAACCCTATTGGTATTAGCACTACTTTTTCTACTGGTATTGCCGGAACTGCTACCTTGAAGGTAACTCTTAAGCATCAGCCTGGTGTTAAAACCGCTTCTACTACTGTAGTGGATGGTGAGACTGATATAGAAGTAAACTTTACAGGTATCACTATTCAGTAATATTTTTTTTGTTTTAGATTTATTGCAACACTGTTACAGCAGTAATAGTGTTGCTTTTTTTATTTCTGTGCAAGTTTCCCTAGTTTTTGTTCTACCTTCCACTCTACAGTTTTGCGGTTAGTAAACTCCACCATATCATAAGGGCTACTCTTTTCTTTTTTCTCTATTAGTTGTACTTTGATATTTGCTTTTACTGAGATAAGAAACACCAACATTTCGTCACGCTCTTTATCAGACAAGCCTGCTCCCAACACCACCAAATCTGGGTTATGGTGCTGTATCAGTCGTTCGATGTCAGGCTTATCGGTAGCCCCCATTACATTCCGCCCAAATTTTTCGAGCTCATCTATCAATATATTAATCACTGATAGGTTTCTGCCAATAATCAAAATACGTGGTTCCATTATTCGTGATGGGTTGGGGTAAAACTTTTGCCGAAGGTAAAGCCTTGGCAGAGTTTCACATGGTTTATAGATTGCTTAATAATTAAAAATGTTTTTCTCTACTTTTTTTTAGAAATTTGTGGTAAGTATTAAATTAACCACAAAAAATGGCAAGAATAAAACGTATACATAGTGAGTCAAGTATGATTACCTCTACTGGGTACCACCCACATACCGAAACCCTCGAGTTGGTATTTTGTAATGGAGGAATTTACGAATATTATCAAGTCACCAACGATATTTACCAAGAGCTGGTCAATGCGTCATCGGTAGGCGAATATTTTAATACCCATATCAGACTCAAGTATCCCTATAGAAAGGTCAGGGATTAAACCGGGAAATTGTTTTCCAAATAATATTTCACCAAATAAGCGTGCGACAACGGTTTAGATACATTTTCTACATCCCCATTAGTTTCATAATCAAGCAAGATAATGGGGCATTGAGCAGCTTCATTTTTAATAAGTTGAAGCACATCGCTTACCTTATGGTCGAGCACCCAACGGTAGGCAGGCAAGTATATTTGCTTGCGTGCTGCTATATAAGACAATAAGTTATTGTTGTTTATGCCTGCTTGATGCCCCTTTACATTGCCAAACTTGCGTACTGTGCGTTTAAGCCCTTTCATAGTAGTTACTTCCAGTTTTTTTGTATCTATACCTACATTTTCAAACACTTTTAGTCCTTGCCATATTCCTTCTACCGACTGGGCAAAATGCCCTTCTGATAAAGGTACTGGAATACCTCCAATAGGATAAAATGGGCTCAGTTTTACAAAAGGCGCTGGAGCTTTAGATGTTACATCTATGATTTTATGCCCAGGATAATGTTTATCAAAGCTTGCTTGTAGAGTACTTTTATGTTTGACAATGATCATAGTAAATATTAACCAAAATAAGTTTCAAACAAAATAATCAAAGGGCGGGGACAGCGCGTTAGTTTGCCAGTTTTTTCGTCTACAAACACCAAAGTAGTTTGCGCAGTATTAAGCTTTTGCCCTTCTTCGTTGTACACCTCATAGTCAAAAATAATTTTAACATCTGGCATCTCTTTTACACTTACCTTTACAGTAATGAGATCGTCATATTTGGCAGGTTGAATGTAGCGGGTGGTAAGCTCGCGTACTGGCATCAAAATGCCTTGTTCTTCCAGGTTTTTATACCTAAATCCCAATTTGCGTAATGCCTCTACCCGTGCTACTTCAAAATAAGTAGCATAATTCCCGTAATACACATAGCCCATCTGATCGGTTTCGGCATACCGTACCCTCATTTTTACCTCGTGTTTATACATAGAGTTTCTTTAAAAAAGTTTAAATAGTTTATATCAGATATAGCCTGCAAATACCAAATAACATTGGTGTTTTATAGCAACCTTTTTTAGTTTGCTTCTCTGGCACTCATCTATGGTTACTTAATTTTGTATTTGCCCAAAAAACATTTAGATTGGGCTCAAATTGGGTTGCAATATAGTAAAAATATATACGCAACAACCATAAGCAAATCTAACGAAACATCCACAGGGTTTTTATTGTTTACTGTGCAAAACCAAAGCAAATAATAGTAAAAACAATAGTGGGTTAGTTATGTTCCATTGGACCCTTCCTTGATTTTTATTTATATTTGAAAACAAGTGAAGTGGTAGAATATATTGACTTTTTTGTAAATCTCCATTGGTTGGAGGAAAACATTTATACAAATGAATATTCACGAGTATCAAGGCAAGGGTATCTTGCGCAAATATGGTGTAGCCACTCCGGCGGGTCACGTGATCGAGAACCTGAGCCAGGCGAAAGATATTATCAAGAAAGTTCAGTCTGAAAGTGGCTCAGAAAAAGTAGTGGTGAAAGCTCAAATTCATGCAGGTGGTCGTGGAAAGGGTGGAGGAGTAAAGCTTGCTGACAACCTAGAGCAAGCGCTGGAGCACGCCGACAATATTTTGGGAATGCAACTGGTAACTCCACAAACTGGCGAAGAAGGCAAAAAAGTACACAAATTGTTGGTAGAGGAGAATGTGTATTACCCAGGCGAAGAAGAACCAAAAGAGTTTTACATGGGCATATTGCTTGACCGTAACACCAGCAAATTAGTTATTATGGCTAGTACAGAGGGTGGAATGGACATTGAAGAAGTGGCCGAGAAAACTCCTGAAAAAATTGTCAAAGAATGGATAGATCCCCGTGTAGGATTGCAGGCATTTCAGGCGCGTAAAGTAGCCTTTGCCTTAGGTCTGAAAGGTAAATCATTGAAAGAAGGGGTAAAGTTCATTTACGCACTTTATAAAGCCTATACAGACAGTGATGCTACTATGGTAGAAATCAACCCAATGTTGAAAACTTCTGATAGTCGTATTTTGGCAGCTGACTGTAAGATTGACTTAGACGACAACGCTTTGTATCGTCATGCTGATCTGGCAGAAATGCGCGATATTACCGAAGAAGACCCTTTTGAAGTAGAAGCCAAAGAGTCTGACCTAAATTATGTAAAACTAGACGGTAACGTAGGTTGTATGGTAAATGGTGCTGGCTTGGCAATGGCTACTATGGATATTATTAAGTTGTCGGGTGGTGAGCCTGCCAATTTTTTAGATGTAGGAGGTGGAGCTAACCCTAAAACTGTAGAAGCGGGCTTCCGTATCATCTTGAAAGACCCCAATGTAAAAGCCATTCTTATCAATATTTTTGGTGGTATTGTACGTTGCGACCGCGTAGCAAAAGGGGTAGTAGAAGCTTACAAAAACATTGGAGACATTCCAGTGCCTATTATTGTTCGTCTGCAAGGAACCAATGCCGAAGAAGGAGCTAAAATCATTGACGAATCTGGCTTGAAGGTAACCTCTGCCATTGTATTGAAGGATGCCGCTGACAAAGTAAAAGAAGTAATGGCTTAGTCTGTTGGTCTAGTTACTGACATGTAAGTTTATAATAAGAAAACCCCACAATTATCAAATTGTGGGGTTTTCTTGTGATACAATCACCATTACATTCTTTATTCATCTTCATACAACATCTTAATCAATGAGTTGCCAGGGAAATAATCCAGTGGATTGTTCAATACTTTGGGTAATTCTGCCAATAAATGACGAAGGTTCATACGTCCTTCTTGCCCCATTTTTTTCACGTAATCCATCTCTACAAATGCGCCACCCTGTGCACTTAAGTCTCCTCGTACTTTGGCACCAGCCGAAAGCTTACCACTGATGCCAAGCCCCAACGAACCCTCAATTCTGATCAGTGCAGTATCTACTTTATAACCATCCAGCACGTCATCCAACAAATTCATTAATTCAGGGGAGTCAGCCTTGCCAGCAAAAAAGTCCTGCAATGCCTTGAATGTTTGTGATACACTCTCAGAGTCTTTGCTTGCGTCATAAGCTTCTTTGCCTATTTTAAAAATCTTTTGCACAATCGCCATAAAATCAGGGCCAGTCATTTGTCCACCCAAATCAAGGTAGACAGCGTAGCTTCCTCCGAAGTTCTCAGCTTTCGACTTGGTTTTGTCAGACAATAGCGAACGAGTGCCTTGTTGTTTTCTTAAAAAGCCTTTTAGCTTTTTAGTAGCTCCACCTGTCAGCAACATTCGATTAAAGAATGATACCTTCTCAAATGCTTTTTTCATATCAGCAGCTTTGATGCTAATATTAGGCATTTGACGTTTTTTCAAACTGGCAAGAATCTGATTAGTGGGCAAAAGATTGGTCAGGTTAATATTAAAAGTTTGGTTATTGGCTGCACCTGCATACACTTGGTCTTCGCCCGATTTCTGATAAACCTTTAAATTAGTTTGGGTTTCTTTGCCTGCTTCCTGAGTAAACTGAAGTTCTACTCCAGCTCCACCACCAGAGGGAATCATTTGCAAAAACTGGCTCAAAAACGGAATAGGAATATTAATCATAGAAGTTACTTCCCCTTCCAAATATAGTGAGGTAATTGTTTTTTTGCCTTGGCTTTTTTGATCAACTCCACCTGCTATTTGTCCGCGTACTTGAGCACTGGCAAATACACTCAATAAGTTGAGCAAAGCCAGCGGGTCAAATTTCTTAGAACCAAGCACATCTACAAGTTTGGGAGCTGATCCCTGAAAATCACGGTCGCCTTCGCGTCCCCAGCCACTTGCTCCATATTGGGTATCTCCTCTTCCTTCGCGTCCTTGAAAATCATCTGAAGGGCGACGCACCCCTATACCCGCTTCAGCATCTGCCTGGGCAAATACGCCGACTTCTATGCGTTGACGAATACGGTATTGATCAGCATTTTGCTTGAGCAGGTTATTGATAGGCCTGGTCATCATGTTCATTTTCAACATGTTCGATAAAGCCGACTTACCCGCAAACATTAAAAATTGTGGAACGGGAATGTTAAACTCTTCGATGCCTGTGCCTTGAATACCTGCCTGGAAGTTGGCTCCTGCTTCGCCACCTATGCCAGCTCCAGGTTTGCCACCACTGCCAGTTTTGCCAATCATAGCTGAAGCGCCCACACCAGTATCAAAAGCCAGTGTACCTTGTTTTCGTACCAAAATGTTTACTGTATTTTCGTCTATACGTTTGAGATAACATATGGCCGAACCTCCTGTGTGTAGAGGTATCCCCCAAGTAATGCCCCCGTTAAGTTGTACTGCTACTCCCACGCCTACAGGCAATACCTTGTTGAGCAAATACACTGAGCCTTCTTCCATTTTGCCACTTACATACTCCGAGGCTTCAGTGGTCTTGTCACCTATGTAGTCTACTGCCTCTCCTGCGGCGTTCCAGGCACGCTCATACCAGGGTGGGTCAGTTTCTTTACGTTGTATTACTTCGCCAGATGGAGAGGAGTTTACATTTCCACGGTTTTCGTTATTATGATTATGTCCCCCCAGCTTGACCACATTTTTATGTTTACTGGAAACAGGAGCCTGTTTAGATTGGATGGGTGGCTGACCACTTTGGTTGCTCGTATGGGCTATATACCCTCCTTTTCGTTGTATTGTACCTATACCCTTCGCTGTTTTTTTTTGCTGAATGGTATGGTTTGAATTTTCTTGTTGATTTTTGTCCTGATTCTTAACAAGCTGACCTTTATTCATAAGTGTATTGTTATTGATTAGTATATTGTATATTAGCAGTCTACAAATTTAATGTAATAACTAATTGGTAAATGTTAAATATTAACATTTTATGTGAAAGTACTATGATATTTGATTGATGTACTGTGCCCACTTAGTAGCATTACAGTAATGAGTTTGTTGTTTTATTTTCAATGTAGTGAACCGTGCCCCAAACCTGTTTGACCGTTACACAGAAAATACACCATTTAAACAAAGTCCTATTGCTTAACTCAAAAAATGAGCGTTACAAAGGAAGAGAAAAGAAAATCAAGCTTATTGGACAAATGTATTGAAAAATTGCACGTATGTGCAAGTGCCTGATAATTAACTGTTTATATATTTTAGTGTACCCAGTTGTTGCTATAAATTTTGCTTTATGGCAACAATGTTTTGCTTTTCTGCGAAGATTAACCAGAGCAAGCTTCCGTAGTTATATAGATACCCCCCTTACTACCTAAATATAGCAAAGTTGCTATAAATTATTTGTCTTTTAGTTCCTCCCTTACTTTCATCAATATTTTACCCAAGCGGTTTTTACCTTTCCCATCCCCACCATCACCCCAATAAGCATCATTTTCAGTATGTTCTATCAAGGTTGCCTCTCCTGTGTCCAATAACAAATTTTGTAAGTCGGCATGTTGGGTAAATTTAGCCCTTACTGCCTCCATCATCACATTGTCTTTGATATGATCCCAGTTGTCACGAATCCTTACTTTACGGGTACGTCCCAGCTCTGCTGCTTTCATGGGACTGGCGGCTTTTCTTATCTTGGTTTCGTGGGGAGTTCCCGCAAATTTTTGTGCCTGAAAATAGTGTTCAGTAGTAGCCCACACTTTGCCCTTGAGTTTGATAGGGTAGGGGGCAAAATTAGAAAATTCGCCATAAGGCGCCCCTACACTGTAAAATTTGATAAGGTTATCCATAGAATATCAAATTTAACCAACAAGCTTTTTAAATTGCAGTAATTACCATCAAAAACTCACGGATTATGAAAATTGGTTATCAAGAACAGTTATTTATGATAATAGTAGGCATATTCCTGCTTATCACTGGTGTATGGGCATTGGGTAGTAAAAAAGGGTTATATGTATTTGGTAGTATTGCAGGCATTGTATTGGTGTTGGTAGCTTTGCAATACCTTAATCGTGGAAAAGCAATTGTTTTGAAACTACACCCTGGAGAAAAGGTATTGTTAGAAGAGGTAGGAGTGAAAACAAACCTAAAATATGCCAATAAATCTGAAATAGCTCCAGACTGTAAAGTAACCCTTACTAACTTACGGGTAATTGTGGGCAAACGGATTTTATTCAGCCCTGAGTATCGAGAGAGCTATCATTTTTATTTTACCGAAAGAAACAAACAAATTCCCTCACCTATTAATTTTACTGCAGTGATTGCTTCATTATCGGTAAACGATGTAAGTGTTAAGTCTCGTAAGGATAAACCTTTTATACATCTGAAAATTGCCTCAAATTTGGCATCTATGCAATATGCCGAGCTGTATATCGAGGGAGGAGAGAAGTTTATCAAAGAGTTGAAATAAAACTTAAAAAACGCCCTGTGTGCATCAAACTAAGTTGGATATATAATGGTGCAAACTCACATAACAGGGCGTTGTATTTATACAATGATTAAGTCCAGCGGAAAGCCATCTTAAGCCATTTCATTTTACCTTTGTAAGGAGCATACCGCAAAGGTACATCCAGCCAGGTTGCTTTCTTCATCACACTCTTTTGATGCGAAAACGTCTGAAAACTCGACCTGCCGTGGTAGCTCCCTATGCCACTGTCGCCCACCCCGCCAAAAGGCATGTTGGTATTGACCAAGTGCGCTACCGTATCGTTGATACACCCTCCACCAAAGCTTACATTTTCGGTAATATATTTTTGATGATCAGTATCTTCCGAAAACAAATACAAAGCTAAAGGCTTAGGATGATGTGCGATTTGTTGGGCAACTTCTTCGATGGTTTCAAACTCTAATATGGGCAATATAGGACCAAAAATCTCTTCTTGCATTACTTGGTCATTCCAGCTGAGTTGATCCAGCACAGTGGGGGCTATATATCGTTCTTTGTCATTAGTGTCGCCTCCTGTCAATATTCTGCCCTCCTTCAGGTAACCCACCAAACGTTTGTAATGATCTTGATTGATAATGCGTGGGTAATCAGGGCTTTGTTGAGGATCATCCCCATACATTGCCTTGATATGTTCTTTAAACAACTGCATAAAACGAGGCTTTACTGCCTTATGTACCAGCAAATAGTCGGGAGCCACACAGGTTTGTCCTCCATTCAAAAACTTACCCCAGGCGATGCGCTTGGCGGCAAGGTCAAGATTGGCGGTTTTGTCTATTATACAAGGGCTTTTACCCCCCAACTCTAGAGTAACAGGAGTAAGGTGTTGGGCAGCAGCTTGCATTACTATTTTGCCTACTCTTACACTTCCGGTAAAAAATATATAATCAAGTTTTTCGGTAAGTAACTTTTCGGCTACTTCTTTGCCCCCCTCTACTACCTTGATATGTGCTTCGTCAAAGTTTTCATTGATCATTTTTGCCATCACAACCGAGGTGTGCGAGGCAAGCTCTGAGGGTTTTACTATAGCACAATTGCCTGCTGCCAAGGCGCCCACCAAAGGGCCAAAAGTGAGTTGTAGGGGGTAGTTCCAGGCGCCCAAAATCAAACAAATACCATAGGGCTCTGAATAAATGTAGCTCCCAGAAGGGAAATTAAGCAACGAGCCACCAACTTTTTTTGCGCCCATCCACGATGCCAGGTTGCTTCGGGCGTGCTCTATTTCTCCCAACACAAAACCAATCTCAGTAGCATACGTCTCAAAAGGCGACTTTTTAAAATCTTTTTGTAAAGCCTCAACAATGGCTTCTTCATGTGTTTCTATTACTTCTTGTAGTTTGCGTAAACGCTCCAGCCTGAAGTCGTAGCTTTTGGTATTGCCTTGAGCAAAATAAGTACGTTGTTTATGGATCAAAGCTTTGGCATCCCACCCACTTTTGGCAGTACTTTTTTTAGTGGTGCCTCTGGTGGTTTTTTGGGCGGTTGTTTTACGAGTTGAATTTTTGGCTTCGGTGCTCATGAGTTTGTTATTGGAGATTGGGTTGGTTGTATTTGGTTATTCTAGTGCTTTGGGAACTAAGTAGTTTATACACTATTTCGAGTTTATTTTGGTGGCTGTCAAACCTCCAAAAAACGAGCATAGTCTAAGCTATGTGAGTTTTTTTAGGTGAAGTCAACAGGCAAAAGAAGCCGAAAGATGTGAAAGGAATTTAGTACCCAGAGCATTAGGCTATCGTTATTAATACAAGTATTAAGCTTTTGCTGCCTTCTTCGTTTTCGAAGTTTTGCTGTCTTTTTCTGGTAAAGCTTCCCCTTTTGGTCGTCCAATAAAATCCGCCATTGTGTCATAAATACCAAACAAAGTACCTCCCACAAAGTCAAATACACGTGTAGGTAATATACCACGCAAAATGGGTAGCAAGTTCACCGAACTTGGCGCACGCAATAGTATTTCATTACTTTTAATAGCTGAGATGATCTGGTTGGTTACATCATCAGCATCTAAGATAGGTGTAATCAATGGAGCCTTGGCACCGTCAAACATGCCAGTGTTGATATAGCTGGGGGTTACGGTAGTCACGTGTAAATCCGGACCAGTGCGTTCGAGTTCTATGCGTAAAGACTCTGACCAACCCAGTACGGCCCATTTACTGGCTGCGTATACCGACATCTTAGGGTTAGGTGTAAGCCCGGCAGCCGAGGCAATATTGATGATGTGTCCTGCTCCGGTTTCTATCATTCCGGGCAAAAACAAACGGGTGACATGCATGACCCCCATTACATTAATTTGCATGGTTTTGTCAATGTCGCGTGCTGTATGCTCATAAAATTGTTTGCCTACTACTACCCCTGCGTTATTAAACAGAATATCTATATTGCCTACTTCTGATAATACCTTGGCGGCTTGAGTTTCTATATCTTTGGTGACTGATACATCTACAATATAGGGCGATACATTGGCAAACCCTTTTTGTTTAAACTCATCCACTGTTTTGGTTAAGTTTTCCTGGTTAATGTCCCAAATAACCAAATGAGAAGCACCCTCTTTCAGGCATTTTTCGCCTAGTATTTTACCAATACCGTTGGCTCCTCCAGTAATCAATATATTCTTGTCTTTTATCTTAGTCATGATAATACATTATTTAAAGTGATGGTATAATATAACTGGCTATTATTCATTTTATGACTATTAGTCAAGTATTTATGTGCCAAACACTGAATGCAGAAAATAGATTCTTTATTCAGTGTTTTTGATGTTTACTTTATGGCTTTAAAGATTTTTCGAGAAGTAAAAAGTAAGTCTCCAGCAAGTGTTCAGCACCTACTGTAAAATAGTGATCAATGATCTCTTTCTTCTTTTTAATCATTTGCAAAAAACCAGTAAACTGGCTCCACAATACAAACGCCGATTCTACTGGATTGATATTAGGATCAATGCTGCCATCATTCCGTCCTCGTTCCAGTGCATCAATGAGTATTTGCATCACTCGATTACCGGCTTTTACCGACTTACCCGATTCTACTTCCAGGTTGTCCAGGTCAAACTCATCGTCTTGATAAGACAAAATAGCATTAAAGTACCCATCTTCTTCCTGAGAAAACTTATAATAAGCCATCGTGATTTTTTTGAGGCTGTCATAAGCATTCTCTTCTTCATTGGTTTCTTCTTTGAGTTTTTGCTCCAGCAGTATAAAACCACGCAATAAAACTGCCCGATAGAGTTCTTCTTTGTTTTTAAAGTACAAGTATAAGGTACCTTTACTAAACTCAGCTTCTTTGGCTATGCTGTCCATAGAGGTGTTAGATAAACCCTGTCGGAAGAAAATCTTCTCTGCAGCATCTAAAATAGCATTTCGCCTTTGTTTTTTTTCTCTTTCTTTTCTTTCAAGAACTCCCATATTACTCTGTAACGATTTTAAAATGACCAGTGGTCATTTTTAGCACATAAAGTTAATTGTTTACGCTTATTTGCAAAATAAAAATATGAAAAAAAACTGAAACCATTGCACTCAATCAGTATCAATCCCTTCTTTTTGAGTTTAAACCAAATAATTGTGATATTGCCGCCTCAATACACATGTCCGATCATTCATTTAACATAACTATCATCATGAAAAATATAGCAGTCATTGGCTCTGGTACAATGGGGAATGGAATTGCCCACGTATTTGCCCAAAACGATTATAAAGTAAACCTGATTGATATTAATTCAGAAGCTTTGGAAAGAGCATTGGCTACCATTTCAAAGAATTTGGATCGTCAAGTAAAAAAAGAAAAAATTGACGAAGCTAAAAAAACAGCTACTTTGGGCAACATTACTACCTATACTAACCTTGAAGAGGGAGTAAAAGCCGTAGATTTAGTGGTAGAAGCTGCTACTGAGAATATAGATATTAAGCTCAAAATTTTTCAAGACATAGATAAATATGCACCCGAAAACTGCATACTTGCCAGCAATACCTCTTCTATTTCTATTACTAAGATTGCTGCAGTAACCAAACGCCCCGAAAAAGTGATTGGGATGCACTTTATGAACCCCGTGCCCGTAATGAAACTGGTAGAGGTAATCAATGGCTATTCTACCTCTAAAGAAACGACCAATGCAGTGTTGGAAGCTTCTAAAAGAGTAGGCAAAATACCTACCTCTGTCAATGATTATCCTGGTTTTGTGGCAAACCGTATATTATTGCCCATGATCAATGAGGCAATCTATGCTTTGTTTGAAGGGGTAGGCGGAGTAGAAGAAATAGACACCGTGATGAAACTGGGCATGGCACACCCTATGGGGCCCTTACAACTGGCCGACTTCATTGGCTTAGATGTTTGTTTGTCTATTTTGCGGGTAATGCACGATGGTTTGGGTAACCCAAAATATGCTCCGTGCCCGTTGTTAGTAAATATGGTAGAAGCCGGGCACCTGGGTGCTAAGTCTGGAGTAGGTTTTTATGACTACTCAAAAGGAATGAAAGAAGCCTTTGTGGCAGCACGATTTAGCAACTAATTGATAGAATAGTCCACAGCCCCGATAGGGCTCAGCTTTTAGTTGCACCCTGTCAGGACTGTGAACCATTGCTATTTTTGATACACCAACTTGCCACGCAAATAGGTCTGTACTACCTGAGTTTGCCCTATCGTATTGGGCGAAATACTAAAGATGTCTCTGTCCAATACAATCAAGTCGGCTTCTTTGCCTACCTCTATAGTACCTACCTTGTTTTCTTGCCGCATAGTATACGCCGCATTGATGGTATAAGCTTTTACTGCTTCTTCCAGGCTAATTTCTTGGGGGCTGCGTGTCACCGCGTTTTGCATTCCTACAAATGGGTTAAGCGTGCTTACGTCCCAATCGCTACTTAAAGTTAGTCGGGCTTTGGCATTTACCAAGTTTTTCAAAGGCACCAAATCATTGGCTAAAGCAGTGCCTACCAATGCAGCATTTTCGCTCCAGTGGTCGGGATGGGTAAAGCTACCTGCCACCTGACAGTCTGCCGTTACATTCAAAGCATTGAACCTTGCCAAATCGCTGGTTTGCACCATTTCAAGGTGGGTGAGGCGGTGTCTGCCTTGGGCTGTGCCCGATTTTTCAATGGCATTCAATGCTTCTGTAGTGCCACGGTTGCCAATAGAATGAATAAAGAAGTCGAACCCGGTAGACTCAAGTTGAGCAATATAACTAGCCAAACGTGCTTGTGTAAAGTAGTTTAAGCCATTGCCAATGCCATTGCCCAAAACATCTTGCTGGTAGTTGGTATGCAAAGCCGCAGTAGTATTATGTAGAATACCATCCATGTATAGTTTTATCTGATTGATATGTAGCAACTTGGCGTCATCGTTTGAGTACAAGCTTTTCAGGGTTTGTATTTGCGAGCCATCGTCTTCGGTAGGGTATGCCCATAGCGCCAACGTAATACGAGCTGTCAGTTTGCCTTCTGCTTCTATGCGTTGCCATACCTTATGATAATTTCTTTTCCAGAAGGTACGTGCTTCACAAGCCGATGTAATTCCATATTTTGCCATTTCGGGGAGAGCAAAACCCACCAATCCTTGGTAGTCAGTTTCTTCCTTGGCATTGGTAGCTTTCAGGGCGGCCTCAGCCAGCAATTCTCCAGCGTTGTCTATCAATAAACCATTGGGTACTCCATTATCCTCACGCCCAATAATACCCCCTTGTGGGTCAGGGGTAAGTTGCGTAATGCCCAATACCTCAAGTGCTTTAGAATTACACCAAAACGAGTGCGAGGTTTGCTCCATGATACCTATAGGGCGGGTATTGCTTATCTCATCTAAAATTAACCGAGGCGCACGAGTAGCCGCCAAAATAGTTGTGAGTGAATGTCCAGCCCCTAATAGCCAATCTGCGCCTGGGTTATCTTTGACTGCTTGCTTGATGGTGGCAGCGTAGTTTTCAGGGTTGGTTTCAGTATTACTAAGGCTGAACTTAAAGTTGTTGGTGCTGGCTTCGAGCGGGTGCATATGCACATCATGTAGCCCTGGCATCATCATTTGCCCTTGCAAGTCAATGACCTGAGCCTGAGCAGAAGCCTGCGCTTTTGCCTGCGCAGTTGTGCCTACATAAGCAATTATTCCGTCTTTTACCAACACCGCTTCTGCCCATAGTGCAGCATCATTTACAGTGTATATTTTGCCATTGATAAAAAGTTTTTCGCTGGCATCTTGTACTTGGGGTTGGGCATCCTTTTTACAAGCGCTTGCCCCAAATAAAACTATAGCAAGACACGCCTGAACGATATAGGTGAATATTTTCATAATTCTGTTTTTTCGATAAACAACTATGTTCTAATGCTAATTACGCGTAACACAGGCACAAGAAAAAAAATATTCTATGAACCCAACCAATTGTTACCTGAACGGGCTTATTGAGCGAATCAGTGGCTATAAAAAGCCAAAGCTTATTTCATTCCCTATAATTAGGCATTCGCACCTTAAAATGCTTTACTGAGAGAAAAAATACAAAAAATTGTGGAGTTATGCTTATAATGACCTGATAAAATCACAAGTAAATGAAAAAAACTTTACAACATGTTCGCTGGCTTGATCAAGTGCTCTTTTGGCTATTTGTTTATCTATTTATTCTTAATGATTATTTTCATGATACCTCTTTGGCAGAGTCGTGGCATTGGGCATTGCTTGAGCTAAGCTTTCATGCAACCGTTGTGTATACCCATTACTTGGTTTTGTTACCCAAATTATTGCAAGCCAAGCATTATTTAAGCTATAGTTTAAGCTTGGCAGGGGTGTTTGGAGTGTTTACAAGTCTATTGGTATATAGCGGCTTGGGCGAGTTGTTATTGCTGGAAGTGTCAGCCAATAACCTGATAATGATGCTATTGACTACTTTTTTGCTGGTAGCTTTTTCTTACTTGTATTGGTATTACAAGCAATGGTTTGTCAAAACCAACGAAGCGCTCATGCTTAAAAGCCAACAGTTAGAAACAGAACTACAGCTGCTCAAAAGCCAAATAAGTCCTCATTTTCTGTTCAACACCTTAAACAATATTTACAGCCTATGCCAACAAAAACACGACCATGCGGCATTGATGGTGACCCGCCTGGCAGTCATATTACGTTACCTGATTTATGATGGAGCACAAGCAGTAGTGCCTTTGCATAAAGAGGTGACAATGATTGACAATTACATTCAGCTACAGTTGCTCAAAAAGAGTGAATCGCAAAATATAGATTTGTATACCGAAGGAGTGGACAGTCGCCACCAAATTGCCCCGCTTATCCTCATCAATTTTGTAGAAAACAGCTTCAAGCACAGTAATTTTTTCAATGATGCCAACGCTTGGATAAAGGTAAGCATTTGTATAGAAACTGAGAATAAACTGGTGGTAGAGGTGATCAATAGTGTGACAAGGTCTGCCTTAAGCAAAACTAAAATGAGTGGTATTGGCTTGACCAACTCAAAGCGTCAACTGGCGTTGCATTATCCACAAGCGCATGAGTTAAAAATAGTACAACACAATGATTCATTTCAGGTAAATTTGTATATTCAGCTTGACAGTTGACATTAGAAAAAACACCCTCATGTTGTACAAGTGTATCATTATCGATGACGAACCTCTTGCCAGAGAGTTGTTGGAAGGTTATATCCAACAAGTTCCTTTTTTGCAGTTAGAGCAAACTTTTGCTTCAGCCATCGAAGCTAGTCTCACAATTCATTCTCAAACTATAGATTTGATATTTTTAGATATTGAAATGCCTCATCTCAATGGTTTAGATTTTTTGCGTAACCTAAAACACCCCCCCGCCATTATATTTACTACGGCTTATGCCGAATATGCTCTTGAGGCTTTTAATCTTAATGTAGTAGACTACCTGCTTAAGCCTATCATATTTAATCGGTTTTTTCAGGCGGTCAATAAGGTGATTAAGAGCGCACCAGAGGCAATCAATGACCCTATTCCAATGACTAACTCTAATGCTTTGGAAACCAATTCAGTAGAGAATGAAACTTATTTTTTTATCAAAACAGATCATAAAATTGTCAAAGTGCTCGCTCACGACATTTTATTTATAGAAGGCTTACAAAAGTATGTGAAAATACACTTACCCAACGAGGTTCTTATTAGCTTGACATCACTTAGTCATTTGCTTGACAAACTACCCTCAAGTAATTTTACCCGTATCCATCGTTCTTACATCATCAATATTGCCCACATTGACAGTATTCAGGGCAATACTATTACTATCCAAAACCATCATTTACCATTGAGCCAAGGCAACCGAAGTGCCTTTTATGATTTGATTGCGAGTAAGCGTTTGGATGGGTAGACTTATGCGCTTAACTTTAATAGTAATTGATATTTATCTTCAAGCATTGCCATATTAGCCTCAGACAATTCACTTTTTAGGTTTTTTAATTGTTGATAAGGTTTATTGAAAGCCTCCTTGTCTTGGTGTTGTCCATAAGAAGTACCAAAGTTTTATGCAACATTGACATAACACTAGATTTTTAGGGTCAAGTTTAAGAGCTTGTTTAAAGTAGGCTAAACCTTCCTCAGCCTCGTTTTCTTGAGCAAGTTCTGGTGCCATACTCCATACAATGAGCCCCATCATATTTAAAGCATCCGCTTTTATATTATCATTAGTTTTTGGAGTTTGAGTGATTTGCTAAAGGTATCATTGACCCTCTTTTTTCTTACATGCGTATTAGAGTGATTGCTGGATAGCAAAAGTAAATAAGTTACAAACTGTTTTTGGAGTTTTGCAAGGTAACTCGTGCCTTATAAGCCTCTGAATCATTGACTCATCATTTCTCTCAAAAATTCCCTACCTTTACTTATTCTTTTTTGAACAATACGCTTATAAATATGCCCGAATTTAAAACCTTGCCCGAAGCCCTTGATTGGTTTTTTGAGAATGTGTTTCCTCATTTGCCAACTGAAGACAAAAGAAAACTCAAGGATGTGAAATATGATCACTACAAGCGAGCCACAAATGTGTCGGCAAATCGTATTCGACGGGTGCTCAACACTTATGGTAAGGTAGAAACCTTTCACCGTTTTGAGGGAGGGAAAACAGATAAATAAAAGGTCGTATTATTTTTATTAATACGACTTAATTACTATATTTGCATATATAAAAACAGCCCCGAAGTG
The DNA here is from genome assembly GCF_947493425.1 of uncultured Microscilla sp. GTDB lineage: Bacteria > Bacteroidota > Bacteroidia > Cytophagales > Microscillaceae > Microscilla. Next base: position 28,916 of record NZ_CANLRP010000095.1, read on the forward strand.
CTTGTCTGGAAAACTTCACCTCGAGGCTTTGGTTACATTATTAAACATAACAATATGCAAGTTAGTCAAAATACCCCAACCCAACAACCTGCGTTGCCCGCAAACATTTTCAATGCCGCAAGCATCAAGTTGTGGCAACAAAGCCTACAGGCTCGTTTAGAAAAACTTTGGTTCGACGCTGAAGAGCCTTTACAGTTGCATCATGAGGCAGTCGCCCAAGTACACATCAGCGACAAGCTAGAGCTGTTGGCAAACGAAGCCCGTTGTTTGAGCAATGAATTGAAAATGTGTGCGGCTTTGCAAAAAATGATGAAAATTTAGCCTGCAAATCACCAGCAGGTGTCAGGTTAAATGGAGCTAAAGTGGTAGGGGCAATGCCTTGGTAGTTGCTCTACCACCATTGTTTTTTACGATAAATATTATTTGAAAGCCCACTGTTTTTAGTAGTGGGATGAAAAATAATTGCCCGTGAAAGGGGCAGATTTGGTGTCAAACCATTTTTTGGTTTTCAATATATTTTTTGATGGTTTTTTCTGAAATATGCCCTACTGATTCAATATAGTATGACCTTGTCCAAAGTGTTGGAAGTCTACTTTTTAGTTGGGGAAATTCTTGCCTCAAATGGCGACTAGTGTAGCCCTTAAGTTGCCCAATAATGAAATGAGGAGCATCTACAGGCTTCGCTTTGATGAAAAGATGCACATGGTCTGTCATAATCTCCATTGTTTCTATTTCAATGCCCAAATCTTTAGCCTTTGAAAGCAAAAGCTCTTTGAGCCTTGTTTGTATTTCCTGAGTTAGGACTTTCCTGCGGTATTTTGGACACCAAATGATATGATAGCCTAGGTTGTAGACACTATTTTTAGAGCTTTTCCAGCGTTTTTCCATAGCTTAAATATAGTATTTATTTGTCAGATAAATAATATTTCCTTCGTATATTGCATTATGCTCCAAGTAGTGAAGACATACAAATACAAGCTCCGAAATTTGTCGGCTACCCAAACTCAAAAATTGAGTAGTTGGGTAGGTGCTTGTCGGTTTGTGTACAACCTTGCTTTGGAGACAAAACAATACGCCTACAAAGCCTACGGGGTTAACTTGTCTCGCTTTGATTTGGATAAGGAGCTCAAAACCCTCAAGGATGTAGAGTGGATTAAAGATGTCCCTTCTCAAAGCCTCCAGGATGTGCTTCAAAGGCTTGAGAAAGCCTATCAATCTTTCTTTAAAGGTGGTGGCTTTCCCAAATGGGCAAAGAAAGGAAAGTACAACTCCATCACTCTGAAGTCAGTCACCCGTGACAACTGTGAGGCTGGTCGTTTTGTTCTTCCAAAGCTGGGTGAGGTCAAAACCTTCTACTCACGAGAAATCCCTAAAAAAGCCAAACTTAAGCGAGCAACCATCATCAAAGAATCGGATGGTTTCTACATTTCTATTATGTTCTCAACGACCACCCAACCACTTCCCAGCAATAACCAAACTGTGGGATTGGATTGGGGGATAGAACATTTTCTAACCACTTCAGGTGGCGAACACATTGCCAATCCGCGTCTTTTTCAGCACTACCAAAACAAGCTTAGGATTGAACAACGAAGCCTTTCCCGCAAAAAGAAAGGCGGGAGCAACTTCAAGAAGCAAGCCCGAAAACTTGCCAAACTTCAGGCTAAAATTGCCCGTATTCGCAACGATTTTCAACACAAAGTCAGCACAGGCTTAATTCTCAAATATGGCTCTATTGCGGTTGAAAACCTCAAAGTTCGCAATATGACTGGTAGCGCCAAAGGAACCACCGAAGCACCTGGAAAGAATGTCAAAGCCAAATCAGGTCTTAATCGCTCTATTCTGGACACGGCGCCTTCTATGTTTTTGGATAAGCTAGAATACAAATCGAAATGGCACGGGCGAACTTTTGTCAAGGTAAACCCAAAGTATACTTCCCAAGTATGCTCTGAATGTGGGCACAAAGACAAAGAAAGCAGGAAAACACAAGCTAAATTTGTGTGTACATCTTGTGGCACAAAATTAAACGCAGATGTCAATGCTGCAAAAAATATTGAGGCAAGGGCTTTTGCCTCTATCCGTTAACGTGAACCATTAGGTTGTGCGTTGGGTGAGAATCCCCTCTGCTTTAGCTTGGGGAGTAGTCAATACTCTGCCACCCTCACCGAGTCAATGATAATGTCTTCGGCTGGCCACTCCGACTTCTTCGTTTTCACTGCGGCAATTTTGTCTAGCACATCAAATCCTTCCAATAGTTCGCCAAACACCGTATGCTTGCCGTCTAGTGAGGGCACCCCGCCAATATTGGTATATGCCTGCATTTGTGCCTGGGTAAAGTGAAGCTTCTCTTTTTGTGCCATATTGTTGAGCGTGGGCACATTGTACTTGGTGCCTTGCACTATATAAAAATTATAAGGATTAGAACGCTTCATGGGGTTGTTTTCGTACATTCGTGCTGTAGCAAGTGCCCCACGTTTATGAAAAAAACGGTTGGGCTTTATTTCGTGCGGTATGCGATAACTGCCTATAATGCCCTTAAGTTTGATGCGGTGTAAACCACCACCACCACCACCTTGTATCATAAAATCTTTGACCACCCTATGAAACTGGGTACGGTCGAAATACTTGATTTTGGTCAATCTGATAAAGTTTGCCCTATGCAAAGGTGTTTCTTTGTAGAGCTTGAGCTTAAGGTTGCCCATTCGGGTATAAATCATGACTACATTTTCGGGGTGGGTTTCTCCATATTTTTTGAGTTCTTCTTCCACATTTTTTTGGGTAAGCGTAACACTTGGCAGGTTAAACATTTGCCCCTTCTTTTTTTTCTTTTGCTGCCCTTTCTTTTTTTCGGTCACTTCCAGTTCTTCATCATAAGCACTATAAGAGGCATTGGTAGTTTTTTTTTCGCTTTTGCCACAACTACACAACAAGGTAACTAGCAGCATTGCCCACAAAACAGGGGGAGTAAACAAATGATTCATTTTTTTTGGTTCAGGTTTTTGTAATATTACAAAATGGTAATTTTCAACAAATTTAAAATAAATTAAAGACATTATGGCGAGCTTATACCTGGTACGACACGGACAAGCATCTTTTATGAAAAGCAACTATGACCAACTCTCTGACTTGGGCAAAACTCAGGCAAACCATTTGGGCGAATATTTGACAAAAGCGGGGCTTCAGTTTGACATTGCCTGGCAAGGCGATTTGCAACGCCACCGTCAAACCAGCGAAGGGATTATAGAAAAATATGCCCTCAGTGCGGGGTTTCCTAAGGTGTTTACCAATGCCGATTTTAATGAGCACCAAGGCGCCAGCATTTTTAATAAAATATTGCCCCAACTTATGGCCGATGCTCCTGAACTACAGGAGGCTATGGAGCAAAAAGGTAAAAATGACCCTGAAGTACGCAAAAGTATTTTGAAATTGTTTTTTCAATCGTTGAAGAAATGGGCAAAAGGCGAGCTTGGTTTAGAGGGGTATGAACCTTTTGTCGACTTTAAGGCACGTTGTCAACGGGCTTATCAAACTTTACTGAATGGAATGGAAGGCAAAAGTTCGGGCATTGTTATATCATCGGGTGGCACCATTGGAGTACTCACTGGGTTGTTGTTGGGTATTAGCGACGAAAAAATGATGGAGCTCAACTGGCAGGTAATGAACACCTCTTTTACCGAGTTTCAGTATAACAAAGGACAGTTTTATCTCAAGAGTTTCAACAACATTCCTCACTTGGCTACTCCAGCACTGGTTACTTACGTATAAACTGCTTCTACAGGGTTGTATAGCTTGCCACACCACAACATTCACAGTCTGGCTATACTCTACCCGACGGTTTTTCAGGGTTGGAAGTTTTGGTTCCATTTTTCATGAGCAACCGCTATTACCTTAAATAAT
>NZ_CANLRP010000096.1 GCF_947493425.1 uncultured Microscilla sp.
ATCTACTCGTTCTGTGATCATACAGCGAGTTTAACTATTTTCTTTTTTCCAACCTAGAAATCAGCGAAACGTAAGTAAATACAACAAAAAATAATAAACCTATTGAGTCATAGGAAAATATGCGCAATGAATACACATTCACTTACCAATTAGAATATGTACCTGGCAATGGCATTTGCTTAAAAACAATGATTACCGATTACCTGAAGTTTGCCAAAGACTTGTCAGGCAAGTGTTGGTCTCGCAGAATAAGACCAACACGGAAAGGAGGTCAGTTTGTTATACCAAGTCAAGGTCAGGTTTTATAAGCCATTGCTCAGCCTCGGCATAATCATTAAAGTACTGGGTAACCTGGGCTTTAGCTTGTTGTTCGGCCATGGTTTGCTCAATAGATAGTTGTGCATAAAAATCGTCGGGTAGTAAAAACGCCATTCGAGTAATACCCGCTGACAGGTGCATAGGCACTATATTTTCATTATACCATTGTTGTAGTTCTGGCGAAATAGGGAAGTCAAACTTAAGGGTATTTACCAAAATGCCTTTGGCGTCGTGTTCAAGGGCAGCTTTGGCTACCCCTGTCATGCCCTCTTTAAAAAGATCATCAGTCAAGAAACCGCTCCCTGTCCAGTAGTTGAGAATATACTTTTTAGTCGCGAAAAAAGTGCTTTTGAGGTGTGTGTCTTCATATAAGACAATAGTATCTTCCATAAATCGTGAATTTTTGTAAATATCCCCAATTTAACCATTAAAAAGTAGAAATGCTCACTTTCAGGCTGCCCAACAAGACTAAAAAGTATATTTGCTCCAATTTCTTGGGACATTGTGTAACTTGAGCGAAGCTTAAAACCCAAAATTTGATGTAAAAAAGCCAACACCCGATGACAAAAAAACAAAAACCATCCATTTGGATCATTCCTGTAATTGTATTTTCTCAGTTTGCCGGCACCTCACTCTGGTTTGCGGGCAATGCCGTGTTGCCAGACCTCCAGGCGTATCTACAGTTGAGCGGTAGTCAGGTATTGGGCAACATTACCTCTGCAGTACAGTTAGGGTTTATTTTGGGTACCTTGGTATTTGCTTTTTTTGCTATTTCCGATAAATTTTCGCCCCGTCGCATCTTTTTAGTTTGTGCCTTGTTGGGGGCTGTTGCCAATATGACCATTTTGTGGTTGGCCACCAATTTGTTTAGCCTATTGTTGCTACGTTTTCTGACAGGTTTTTTTCTGGCAGGTATTTATCCTATAGGGATGAAAATAGCTGCTGGTTGGTACCAAAAATCATTGGGCAAAGCCATTGGTTTTTTGGTAGGTGCGTTGGTATTGGGTACTGCGTTTCCTCATTTACTCAAAAGCATAGGAGGAGCACTTTCGTGGAAAACTGTGCTTCAGGCAGTCTCTCTCATTGCGGCAGTGGGCGGAGCCGCCATGTACTTGTTGGTGCCCGATGGTCCCTACATTAGCAAAGGGGCAGGGTTTAACCCTAAAGTGTTGTTACAAATGTTTCGTACCAAAGACTTTCGCTGTGCTGCTTTTGGCTACTTTGGTCACATGTGGGAGCTTTACACCTTTTGGGCTTATGTACCTGTTATTTTACAACAATACGCCCAAGCAAACCATTGGCAGGCAAACTTGTCCTGGTGGGCTTTTGTGGTCATTGCTGTAGGTAGTATAGGTTGTATTGTGGGAGGGGTAGCATCGGGGAAAATAGGTAGCGCCAAAATAGCAGTTATACAATTGGGTATATCAGGGCTTATGTGCTTGTTGTCGCCACTGCTGTTTCAGTTGTCTCCAGTATCATTTTTAGCTTTACTGGTTATTTGGGGAATTACTGTAGTAGGCGACTCCCCCCAGTTTTCGGCGCTCACTGCCCAAACTGCTCCTCAGGCCTACATAGGTTCTGCGCTGACCATTGTCAACAGCGTAGGTTTTGCCATTACCATTATAAGCATACAGTTTGTTAACTACCTGGCACAGCTCATGGCTCCTCAGTACATCTTTGTTACTTTACTTATCGGTCCCCTGTTTGGGTTATGGGCAATGTATCCTTTATACCATAAAAAATGATGACCTATGATTAATATCATAAAAATCATTGAGTAAGAATGCCTTTTTTGTCTCAACCTTGTACTTGTTTACTGGGCAATAGATTGTTTTAGTGGCTCAATTTCTGTCATGTGTGAGGTAGTTTGAATATTTTGTTTAGGGAGGAGGAGCTTCAAAAGCAATGAAATGCCTCATTATTTGGTGAAAATGCCTATTTTACTCAGGATATTTTTGGAATAAAAAGTTTGAATGGCATATTTCCTGGCGTTCACTTGTGCATAGGTAGTACTTTTTATGTAATAAATATGTACCTTTGTGCGGCATTTGAGCAATGTCTTGAAAAATTGATGTTAAAAATTACAAATACCGATAATCGCAATGCAGTTATATAAAGATAATAACTTAACCGTTAAGTATGCAAAGGAAAGCAGCGCCCTATTGATGACCTGGAGTGGTTATACAAATGATGATACTTACTGCAACCTTATTGATTTGATTAACAAGTTGATGGTGGCAAATAAAATAAAAAGAACGCTGCATGATGTAAGGGAACACAAAGGCATTACCCCTAAGTCGCAAGACTATGCTGCAGAGCTATCCCTGGAGTTTAGACAAAAACATTGGCAAATGGACAAGCGAGCAATGGTGATTAAGCCCGATCACGATGTGTTTTCTAAATACGGCGTACAGCGATTTGTCAAAAAAGTAGAAGATATAGATTATGAAGGGCAACGCCGTGAATTTTTTGATGATGTAGAAGAAGCATATGCCTGGATAATGGGATAAATTATCACAACAAAAAGCCTTGGCAGTTTATAGAAACTTGTTGGGGCTTTTTTGTTGGGTAAGTATTTTTAACTTAGGAACATGTTCAAAATAAGTGTCGGGATTGAGGGCGTATACTCGAGGCTGGCTGAGGCACTTTTAGCCTTTGGCAGAGCTCGGCGCAGCAAAGCTGCAGCCTCGGTTTTACGGCTTCGTTTCACAGATTCCCCGAATACAAGTTCGGTTTACAACTCCGAGCTTGTACTCGGAGGATTTTCAACTTAACGGCAACAAACTAAGGCTGAGTCCAGCTGACGCACTCATAAACCAACATTATAATTCTTTTCAATTAAACAAAAAAAATCACTGCGAAAGGTCAGTTATTACAATACTCTGCAGTGATTTTAGTCAAAGTTGATTACTGATTACCTTCGGTGAGCTCACCAGAGGCTCGGTTATCAAATGTTTATAAGTTTAAAAACTATTTAATTACGTGTTTAGACGTAAAACTGAAACCCTTTGAAAAATAAAGCAAGTACGCAAACTTAATATACGCCATTGGTTTACAATGATTAATAGGGTAAACATTTACTCGAATCCGCTATGGACTACGGACTAAATGCTATGGACTATTGTTATTATTGTTGAGTAACAGACACCACTCTAAAGTCGGTACGACGGTTTACAATGCGGGCATAATTGGTTTCATTAGGAATAATAGGCACTTTGGCTCCATACCCCTTTTTTACCAAACGATCTTTTTCAATGCCTTTCGACACCAGCCAGTTGTACACCACATTGGCACGCTGCTGCGACAAAGCCACATTGTTTGCGTTGCTTCCTACATCGTCGGTATGCCCACTTACCTCAATACTTACTCCTGGGTTGTTTTTCAAAAAAGTAAGCAATGCCTTGGCAGCTGGCAATGATTTTTTATGCATTTCAGCTTTTTTATACATAAAAAATACCCGATAACTCAATAAAGCTCCTTCTGTAATTTTCTGTCTGGAACCAGGGTTCATAATTACCCGATACAAGTCTTTTCCTCCTACGCCACCTGGACGGTCTGAAGAAAAGTACGCCACAGCGTGCCCTTTATCGTTAGACACAAAGTACATATCATTTGACTGACTATTGATGGGGGATCCCATATTTTCGGCTTGCGAAAAATCTTTACCATTATTTACTGCCGATTTGAAAATATCAAAACCACCCATAGAGTTGTGCCCTGTGGAGCTAAAATATAAGGTTTTACCATCGGCATGCATAAAAGGAGCTTCTTCATCGTGAGGGGTGTTTACCTTGGGGCCCAGGTTCACTGGTTTTCCCCAACGTCCTTTCTTATTTTTTACAGACATATAAATATCTAAGCCTCCCAACCCCCCAGGGCGGTCACTGGTAAAAAACAAGGTATTGCCGTCAGGACTTAGACAACCAGAAGTTTCACGGTGCTTTGAATTGATATGCTTGCCCAGGCTTTTGGGTTTAGACCACCCATCTTTGCTTTTGGCAGACGCAGACACTGAGCCTTTTACATCTTTTAAGTTTTTGCTTCTTCTCTTTTTTCGCTTTCTTCTTTTTTTACCTTTGCCCACTCCAGTAATGGTGGAGTTGCCACCAGAGAACTCCGAAGCCATAGATTTTGTACTATAGTTTAAACTAGACTCGTACAGGTTTCCGTTACCTCGGTCTTGATACACCAAAATCCGGTTGCCATCCAACGATAAAAATACAGCTGACTCGTGGCGTTTAGAGTTAAAGTGATGCCAAGGCTCTTTGGCGTTCCAGGTACGATTCTTAGTGTGTGAAATGAGTACATCCTCGTGTTCGTTTTTGTCGTGGCTCCCAGTAAAAATCAATATAGAGTTGTCTTGAGATATAATGGGGGCATATTCATTGTCTTTTGTGTTAATCTTTGGTCCCAGGTTATGAATACGCGCCATCAAAGGAGTACCCATCAGCTCTTTAGCGTTTTTGGCTTCTTTGATCCGCTTGTTCGACACCTTTACAAAATCTTCTTTCAAAACCCTGTCGTGCAACAATTCAAGGTATTTTTTACCATCGTCTTTTTTAGTCTTGTCTATAGCACTCTGGTAAGACTGTACTGCTTCCATGTATTTACGGTTGTATACATAAGCATCGCCGAGGTGAAAATCGAGAATGGGGCTAAAATCGGGGTTGATAAGGTGGGCTTGCTTAAGCGGCTGCAAAGCAAGTGATTGTTCGTCGCCATACAAATAACACAGGCCAAGTCTAAGGTGGGCGCCCAATTCGTCTTTTCTATCAGCAAACACTACTTGCCCACTTGCTACAGTTCCCAGCAGGTCTTTGTACATTTCTATAGCACGACCATACTTTTCGTTATCAAACAGTTTATTGGCTCTTTTCAAAGCTTCTTCTGCTTGTTTTGTTTCGTTTACTTTTTTGTTTTGAGCTTGAGCAACGGCTCCCCCTAAAAGCAATACAATCAATAGGTAAAAAAATCTTTTCATAGCGTATAAACTTGTTTTGTGTTGATTCAACTCTAAATTCAATGTCTATATTTAGAAATGGATATAAATTAAGTAGGTATTATTACTATTAAAACTAGTATTTTTACTCACTAAACTTACATCTGCTTAATTCTTCCTTTTATTATGATTTGCTTTGGGGTTGGGTTATACTTATGTTAAACGGAAATGATTAGAGTTTTTTTCCTTCACAATCTTTTCTGAGCTTGCTAAAGCTTATTTATGATAGTTAAACTGCATATAACAGCCTTGAATGTACTAAAATCCTTATATAAATCATTCCAGTATTTATTGGGAATATTCAACAACAAGCATAAGATATATAACTAACATTCAACTTATCAGCCTATTATCTCCTTTTAGAGGGTAGCTTCACTTGGTAAAAAACATACTTTTTCAATACTTTTATTACACGAACTATAAAATACTTATTATATTTGATGTAGGCACAATAAATAAGGCATTGACACCTTTGCCAGTGGTAAAGCAATGGGATTAGTATACTTACTTAGATTTACCTAGTAAAATGTACTAATGCAATGCTGAGGCGCTATCTATAAAAAAAGCCAGTGCTGAGGTACCCAGCACTGGCTTTTGTATAAAAATTATAACATCTACCCACTCATCTCTGACTGATGCTTCCTGAGCCATTCACCGACTTACGCACGGTTGGGTTGCCTTTATAGGTAATAGAACCGCTGCCATTGACGGTGGCGTTAAGCTCATCATTGACATTTAGCTTACAAGCTCCCGAACCATTGACCTCTACCTTACAAACATCTGTCTCTAGGCTTTGGCAGAGCACTTGCCCCGAACCCATCAAATTAATCGTATGTACGTCGGTATCTCCTCGTAGCTTTACATTGCCCGACCCTTTTACCTCAGTCATTACTTTTTTAGCATCTAAACGAATGTTAAAGTTGCCCGAACCAGAAACTGCCAGCGAAAGGTCGCTTACCTCCCACCTGTTTTTAGACTTTAAGTTGCCCGAAGCGCTCAAACGAATCGCTTTGATGCTGGGGGTGGTAATAAATACATATACTTTGTTGTCGCCTTGCTGAAACCCATGAGTACGGTAGCCTATATATAAGAGCCCTCCTTCTTTTACTTCTGTTACAATCTCTCTCAGTACATCAGGTGCCGCGTGTACTTCTACCGATTGCTTATCGCCTTGTTTCCAGATTACATCGCCGGCAATGCCATGCAAAAGGCTGTTAAACTCAGGCAGATTTCTTACCTTGCCATAGTCATTGTTTTTTGACAAAGGTGGAGCTTCTTCGACAAAGGTATCTTCTTCGGTATACGCCTTACCATCTTCATCGTAGCCAGGGTCTTTGCCTCCGGTGGTGGTATTACAGGCGTTGATCGCCACCAGTAAACAAAGACTTATCAATATTGTGCTCAATCTCATAGTTATACAGTTTATTTAATTCATCGAAATTACAAAATACCCGCTGAAAAACCTTGATTGTATGGATATATTGAAAGCTTATGACCAACCCCAACACCAGCTGGCAAAACTGGCGCTGCAAGGCACCTGGTTGGGTGATGCTTTTGGGCAACGTTTTTTTGACACCCGCCCCCACATTGAGCAATGGCTGCACACCCACACCCTACCACCTGCCCCTTGGTATTTTACCGATGACACCATCATGACGATTGGGCTTACCCAAAACTTATTTAAAAACCAAAGCATTGATCAAGACACGCTGGCTCAAATATGGGCAATCAATTACCAAAAAAACATATCGAGAGGCTACGGTGGCACTGCCCACAAAATACTGCGCGAAATAGGCGAAGGCAAACCTTGGATAAACGCTTCTAAAGAAGTATTCAGTGGCATGGGCTCTATGGGCAACGGAGCCGCTATGCGGGTGGCTCCTATTGGGGCATTTTATACGCAGGATTTGGCTCAAATAATTCACCAAGCCCGATTATCGGCACAAATCACCCACAGCCACCCTGAGGCTCAAGCAGGAGCCATTGCGGTGGCAATAGCTGCTCACCTGGCAGGATACACAGTACTTACGGGCAACGATTTTTTGGCTAAAGTGAGGCAACATACGCCTGACAGCCAAACCAAAGACCGCATCGATAAAGCGTTGCGCCTACCATCAAACTACCGGATAGATACCATTGTACATGCCTTGGGCAACGGGCACAAAATGCTGGCTCAAGACACTGTCCCTTTGACGCTATGGTGTGCGGCTCATCATTTAGACAATTTCGAGGAGGCACTTTGGCTGACAGTGTCGGCATTGGGCGATCGTGATACTACCTGCGCTATAGTAGGTGGCATAGTGGCATTACGGGTGGGCACGTCAGGCTTGCCTGCTCGCTGGATAAGTGCAGCTGAACCTATATTGGAGGAATGGCTGGTTAAATGAGGTTTCATACAGAGCCTAACCCGTTTTAAACTGCCCCAAATATTCCAGCATCTCTTCCAAGGCAATGTATTGATCTCCTTTAGCCACGGTTTGTAAGACACAAAACCGGTGAAACTTCTCTATCCAGGCAGCATTGTAAACACGGTAATCGTGGTGCGTGGCAATTTCGCGCAATAAAATACCTGGCGAAAGCTCTAGCCCACCTTTGGTAAAGAAATGTTTCCACAGTAATATTCTAGTTTCATCGTCTGGCTCGCGAAACCAGAGGCGAGACTCAAACCTACGCTTAAAGGCATCGTCTATGGCTTCGTCTTTGTTGGTAGACAGAAAAATCATTCCCTCATATTCTTCCATTTTGGTCAACAAATAATTAACTTCTTGGTTGGCATAACGTTCGTTGCTGCTGCCACCACCCTCGCTTCTTTTACCAAACAAAGAATCGCCTTCGTCAAAGAATAAAATCCAGTCTTTGTTGCTTGCCTGGCGAAAAACCTGCTCTAATTTTTTATTGGTTTCGCCCACATACTTATCTACAATTTGATTGATATTGATCCGATACAAAGGCTTTTGGGCGTGCTTGGCAAGCAACATAGCAGTGAGGGTTTTGCCTGTACCTGATGAGCCATACATCATCAAACGAAAGCCTTTCATGACTTTGTTACCCAAAATAGCTTTTACTTCGTTGTAATGAGTTACCCATTGCTTTACTGTAAACACCTTTTTTTGTAAGCTTTCGCGTAAGATCAAATCATCCCAGGTTTTATCGGTAGTAAGCAAAGTAGCAGGAAAATCGACCGAATATTGGGGCTGGAAGGGCTTGCCCGTAGTGAGCAGGTGTAGGTATTGCTCAGAAAGTATCAGTTGCCCCGCCAGGGGTGGTTCTCCATAAGAAACTTTGCCAAGAGACAATACCCCCTTTTGGCTAAAGTAATGGGCTTGCGCCAATATTTTTTGAACAATGAACCTTCTGGTAAGGTTTTGACCTGCCAGCAAGAATTGGGCGGTGTGCCCGGTAGGCAAAAACCCTTTAAAGTTTTTGGTAAGTTTTACCCCGCCAAACTGAAGTACTTCTCTGCCGTAGGCATCTTTTATTCGGAAGCCTTCAAAAAGTTCTGGGGTTAGGTGAGGCGCCAAACTCAACAACAAAATAATTTGCTCGGCAAGTTGGGCAAAGTATATATCACGAGGAGAGAGAGAGTCGCCTAGAGCATCCTCAAAATAAGATTGGGTGTGTGCGTGGACTTGTTCCAGGGTATTTGTGTAAGATGTTTGAGCGTATTGATAGGGAAAGTCAATCGGGAGCAAGTCAAAGAAAAAGTCTTCAAATAACTGTCCCTCGGTGTTCATAAAATCACCGGCAAAAGCCAGTACTTTTCCTAACCAACGAAATTCACGTTGCAAAAGACTAAGCGTGCGTACCATCACTTATACTAAAAAAGGGTTTAAGAATAATAAAAGCACAAAAGGTTGTGTTTTTCGAACAATGACATTTACTTGCAATAAACAAAAAAAACAACAATAAAAACAAAATGATTAAACACGTTTTTATCAAATGCCTGCTAATGCTTGTAGTGCTATCTACTGCCACTTTAGCCCAAACACCCCAGCCAGACTCCCTGGCTCAATACTTTACCCCGGTCTCGCTCCAAAACCCCGACAGTGCCTGGCACGTGCTTAAGCCTGCCATTAAAGGTAAGAAATTGTTTTTGTTTGGGGAAGTGCACGGGGTGGCTTGTAACCTTAAATTACAACTCTCGCTTTTTAAGTATTTGCATAAATATGCGAATGTTCGATATTTAATATTGGAGATAAGCCCAGCAGATGCTTTTTTGTACAACCATTACCTCAACACAGGGGAAGAAGAATATTTGCTAAACAATATTTATGCTTATATAAAAGATGAAAGGATATTTTGGCAAGCTCTATATAGGTTTAACAAAAGCTTGCCTAAAGACGACAAAATAGAAGTATTTGGCATAGATTACCATACTAAAGGTACATTCTTACAAGCAATGGCTTTAATGTTTTGGAACGGAAACTCCCACGAATATTTACCTAAAGAACTTGCTTATGTTAGTAAAAAAATAGCAAAAACCGCCAAAAGATTAAAAGGTTTTGATAAACTTAAGCAACTGATTAAGAAAGATTTCAGAAAACAACCTCAGATATATAAAAAATATTTAGGTGATTATTATTGGTACTTTAGGCAAATTATTGACAACCCCTTAAAAGAAAAACATACAGATGAAATACGAGACAAAGAGATGGCTAATCATACGTTGAACATCATAAAAAAACATATTAGAGGAAATATTTTTGGAGCTTTAGGGCGATATCATACCGAAAAATACAAAACCAGACAGAACCTTATGTTTTTTTTGCTAAACCAAAAAGTGCCTATACTTAACATCAACGCTTATTATAAAGATTGTAATTTATATAGCCATGGCAAAAAAATCAACCATACTAGTACTCAAGCTTTGTATCCTCTAAGCAAAAAAGACCTTGCAATTCTAGAAAAATATATATGCCAACCTATTACTTTAATAAATACTAACCATACTTTTTTCAAACGTTTTTTACTGCTTAGAGATAATAAGTTTATGCTATATATAAAAAATCAAGGCGCTTACACCTATGAGGATATGGAGCAAATAAAAAATAAGTAAGCAATTGTTATTCATAAAGTTATTTAAACAATGGAAACAACCCACCAAATACTACCAGATAATGCTCTAGAACAAGGGCTTACACCTAATAAACCCATAAAAGCCTCTGCCCTATGAAACACCTTTTATGGCTAACAGGTGGCTTATTGTTGAGCCTTATCAGCCACGCTCAAATACAAACGCCTGACCAAAAAGACTCCCTGGCTCAATACTTTACCCCGGTCTCGCTCCAAAACCCCGACAGTGCCTGGCACGTGCTTAAGCCTGCCATTAAAGGTAAAAAATTGTTTTTGTTTGGGGAAGTGCACGGGGTGGCTTGTAACCTTAAATTACAACTCTCGCTTTTTAAGTATTTGTACAAGTATGCTAATGTAAGACACTTAATTTTAGAAACCAGCCCGTCAGAGGCTTATTTATGTAACTGGTATTATTTGCGGATAAAAGATAAAGACCTTGCGACAAAATACTTCCAAGCCAAAACAAAAGAAGTAAAGGAGTTTTGGCAAAATATACGTCAATTTAACGATGGACTACCCAATCAAGAGAAAATTAAAATTTTTGGAGTAGACTATTTTAATAAAGACACTTTTCTTGAAGCTCTAAGTGTGATGTTTTGGGATAGAGATACTACTAAAAAACTTCCAAAAGAGCTAAAAATAGTAGACAAACAATTAGAAAAAACCAATGATACTGGTAAAGGATATAAAAAGCTGTATGAGATAATAATAAAGAGCTTTAAGAAATACCCATACCTGTACAAAAGTTTTTTAGATGATGATTTTCTTTTTTTCGAACAAATAATGTCAAACAAACTATATAAATGGTCAGACAAGAAAAGGGATAAAAAAATGCAAGAAAATATAGTTAGGATATATAAAAATTTTAATAAAGGAAATTTTTTTGGTTTTTTTGGACAAAGCCATGTGCTAAAAAACAGTGCTAAAAAAAATATGGTGCATTACCTACATAATGATTTTAAAAAAATATGGGTAGTGAATGGTCACTATAACAATTGCTACTCCTATTATTTATTAGATAATGATACTATTCTTCTGAAGAATCAGGGGGCGTTGGAGGGCATAAGCCAATCTACAAAACAAACCCTCACCTCCTACACTTCTGGTAATGTCACCTTGATAAAACCCCATAAATATATTATAAAAAGCAAAAGAATGCGGGAAAAAGGAGATTATATACTGTATATCAAAGATCAAAAAGCAGAACAACTTCTTAAGAAAGTAAAAACCAAAGGAGGTATCCAAAACAATAAAGATTAACACCAGTAGTAAATATTAATTAATAACACCAATTCAATGGACAATATGCAAGACTTACTATCTGAAAACGCCCTAGAGCAAGAGCTTAAGCCTAATGCACCAGTAATAGACCCTATACAACAAGATACTGAGCTAACCGAGGCACTAAACGACGCAGGATTCGCAAGTATACAAGAAGCCTATGCCCAACAAGGAGTGACAAACTTACAGGATTTATATGATATTTTAGCCCATAACGAAGGTGAAGTAACCCACGAAGGTGATAATCCAATTTTAAGATTATTACGTAAGCTAGGAAACCTATTAGGCATAGGCAAAAAACGTAAAACATACCACTATTCCTCCAGAAAAAAACTAGCAGAGGGAGTCACTAAAACTAATAGAAATAATACAAGAGCATCTCGCACAAAAAGGAAAGCAGTAAGGGGAAGCAATCATACAACAACTCGTAGAAGACGCAAAAAAAAACGCACGAACTCATCTAAGGTTCCTCCTAATCAAACTCCTCCCATTCCTTCCACTAAACCCCACTACAACATCGCCCCGGTTCCTTCTCTGGAAACAGCTCCGATTCCCTCTTCCCGCCCGAATGTAGACATGAAAAAACAAAACATAGCGTGGCATGATACTGAGGAAGACAAGAGACAAAAACACAATATAGGCAAACTGAATCACAAAAAACCCACCCAACCCAGGTTTAAACTCAATGGACGCCCCATTAGACCAGGACAGAGTTTTTTACTGAAAATATCTACGCCTGTCTGGAGCCCTGAACCTTCCAGCAAAGGAGATGCTATCAAACAACTGCAGGGCTTGGCCAACTTTCTGAAAGCCAACCCAGGCAATACGGTTTACCTTGGGGGCAACTTTAAAGGAAACGCCAAAAGAGGATTTTCTAATGGAAGTAACCCCGGCAGCCAACTATGGGACATTGCTTATGACCAAAGTATTATTAAAGCCAAAAATTTGGGGAAATGGAACATTAAGACGTTTGGTGATTTTGCCCGTAAAAGAGCCGAACAAATTCGGAATATCCTGGTAAACGACTTGGGGGTGCCTTCCCAACAGGTAGCATTTGGTTTAGGGCTGTTTTATACAGATGCCAGAGGTGCTGCTACCGGGATCACTGTTCGATAAATAACAATTTTTGATGTAAACACGATCTACCAAACTTTTGCATAAACAACAAAAACTATGAACCCTCTCACCAAAATTACCCTCGAACGATTTGCCCGCGACTTAACCTCTGGGCAACCTGTATACAAACTGGCTGTAGACCTGGACAAGGCTCAAGTGGTGTGGCGGGGGCGCGAAAATGTAAAAACTCTGGGGCAGGTAGTAGCGCCTTTGTCAGAGGAAAAGGGGCAGGCAGTAGACAAGCTGAGCCAGGCTGTATTGACGCAGCGCCCCGCAAACCTGTACGAAAACCCCCAACCACTGGCGGGGTATGAACGCATCGGGCTTGAGTTTGCCAATGGTACACATTGGCAAACGGTGAATCATTTTGGTCAATACTACGCTTCAATGTCTGCCCTAAAGCAAGGGCGAGCCTTGCCACAAGCTCCTCCCCAAGACCAAGACATATTGCATACATTGCAAGCCTTTAGCTTTGGGCTGGATGATTTGCTGGGGGTACACCCACTGGTGGGCAAAGCAGGCAAGCACGAAAATACTGACCACGATGAGTCGCCCAACCCTACCAACAATGCCTTGAGCCTGACTGAACAGGTACTGCCCCAGTTACCCGACAGGTTGGCAAGCGAACTACTCGCAAAATTGCAAAAACGCCACCAACAGTTACAAAGTGTACGAAACCTGGAAAAACTTTGGGCAAGTTTGCAAGGGGTACTCCGGCTACAAAATGAATTAATGCTCAATTATGCCCAACCCCAACAACGCGAAGAGTATGTGTGTTGGTTTGACAACATGCACAAAGCTTTTGCCCAAAGCAGCAGTCCTTACGAGCAAATCATTGCCGAAGATATACATGAGGCAAGGCAGTTCTTCCCTAAAACCCAACCCCTCAATACCCAACAAATTTGCCGAATACTAGAGTATGTACTGGGTAAAAACCATCCCGAAATGGTACACAGTTTTATAGAGGTACTGGAAAAAAACAGCTATAGACTCGCGCAGTAAAGAATCCAAAATCTTCAGACGCTGACCAACAACCGTTGCGATCGCCCAAATCTCTAGCCCATTACACAGCAATTAGCACAAACGTTTGACTTAAACTAAGTAAACTCAAAATCATTTTACTTTTTTCTAATCCTGTTGTATGTTTGTCAAACTTACTAACCTGACATAAGTACAAAAATAATGATTGATATAAAGAAATGGCTTGTAGAAAAAGTAGCCGAAGAAACTGGATTAAATACTGAGCAAATCTCTTGTGATGAAGATTTCAATAATTTTGACATGGACTCGCTTTCTATTGTATCTATAGCCGCCGATCTAGAGAGTGCAACCAATGAAGAAGTTGACCCTACCGCATTTGTAGAATACAATACGATCAATAAGTTTGCAACATGGATATCTCAACAAAAGTAACCTGGAACCCCTACAGTAGAGGCTATTTTCAAGACCCTTATCCTCACCTCAAAACTTGCCGCGAAAATAACCCTGTGCACCAAGGCATACACGAAGCCTGGATGTTTTTCAAGCATAGCGACATTAGCAAATTATTGCGACACCCAAATTTAGGAGTATCTGGCCTTAGTGAATACCTAAAAGAAAAGGAGCCTTATATTTTTAAAAATACCGAAACTTGCCCTTATTTGGCTCAAAGCACCCAATGGTGGCCCATGTATTTGAACGGCAATCTACACAAAAAAATAAGGGTTGCATTAGGCAAAGTGTTTCAGGCGCTCGAATGGGAACCTGTTATTTTAAAGGCAGTAGAAAGGGTAAATGCACGCTACCAATCCTTGAATAAATTCAACCTGGCAAACTATTGCGCTGATTATATTTTTATGATCACTTCAGAAATATTTGGCATTGACCAATATGGTACTACAGCCAAGATAAAGGAATACTCTAACCTACTTGCCCGCAGCCAGGATTTATTTGTATCCAAACAATTCTACCAGCAAATCAACACTTCTTTGTTATGGGGCAAACAATTATTTGATCGCTCTGCTTACCGCGAAAAAATTGAAGCAGCACTCAAAGAGCAGCAACTTGACTATACCAGCGACCATATATACTCATTGATGACCATCTCATTGATGGCAACATTTGAAACATCTAAAGATAATCTTTGTATGGCGCTATACGAAATAATCAAGCGCAAACACATCATACACCTTATATCAGAAAGTACCCCTCAACAGCTCAATATACTAATTGAAGAGTTATTTAGGTTTACTTCACCTTTGCAATACACTGTAAGAGAAGTCCAAAGTCCGTTAAACTATAATGGTATCAGCCTGCCAACACAATCCAAGTTATATTTATGCCTTGCCAGTGCCAACCGTGACCCGGAAGTTTTTGATCGCCCCGATGAAATTATACCTGACCGTCAGCCAAACCCACATTTATCTTTTGGTGGGGGACTGCACTTTTGCCTGGGGGCTAATGTTGCCCGTTTGGAACTGAGGCATTGCTTGCAGCCTATGGTGCAATTATTAAAAGACTATACTTTTGATGATCATGGGGAAAGCAATGTACAATGGGCAAAACAAATATTTATGCGCAATGCCCAATCTATTTTGCTAAAACGCAACGCCTTATGATCCATCCACTGGTCATTGCCGCCTTTGTGTTACTGTCAATACTCTTGACTACTGCATTTTCGGCAAACCAACGATGGCAAGCCTTACTTGTAAGTAGTTTGGTGCTTTACTATACAATAGTGGGCACTAAGTTATTGGTGATGCTGGCATTGGCGCTCGTTATCTATAGTTTAAGTTTCAAGGTCAAAGATCATATCCATAAACTTTGGTGGGTGGTGTTGCTATTACTTGTGCCCCTCTTGATTGCCAAAAGCACTGAAAAGGGGCATCACTTTATACAGTACGCCAACTATTTGATTATGCCTCAAAAAAGCTGGCATTGGTCTTGGTGGTTTCAAATCGTTGGCTTGTCTTATTTTAGTTTCAATGGCATTAGCTATCTCATAGACATCAAGCGCAAATATATAGCTCCAGAGAAAAACTTTTTCCTGCTGTTGCTCTATCTGCTTTATTTCCCTACGGTGTTTTCTGGCCCTTTGCACCGGGCAAAATACCTTTTTGTCCAATTCAGGCAGGTTAAAATCACCAATGCATCTATTAGCCATGGGCTTAGATTAATGCTTTGGGGACTTTTCAAACAAATAGTCATAGCCCAAAGATTGTATGTCCTCTTGCAAAACCTCTTGGCAAGCTCCATCAGCGGAGGATATTATCTCTTATTGGGACTGGTGTTTTTTCTATACCTCTACTGTAACTTTAGTGCGTTTGTAGATTTTTTTCAAGGAGTCTCCCAACTATTCAATGTGAGGCTCAAAGACAACTTTAATCACCGAATTTACCTTGCCTCATCGCGGCAAACGTTTTGGCAAGGCTGGCATAAAACCCTCAATGAATGGTTTAGAGATTATTTCTTTTTTGTGGTTGTCAAATATGATAAAAAACGACGCTATACCAATGCCATCCTATTGCTCACCTTTTTACTCATTGCAGTATGGCATGGGTTTAACTACAGCTTGGTTTTATGGGGCATCATGAACGGGCTATGGATTATTTTAGAAAAAAAAGTACCTTTTGGCAAATGGGCATACCCTAAATTAAGAAAGGCAACAGGCGTAACTTACCACTTATTGTTATCAAGCGTACTCGCCCTTGTATTTATTTCGCCCGATATTCCAGCACTTATCAAACAAGTTTTAGATACTGAAGCCCACTTTCCCTGGCAAACCATTGCAAGTCAGAAAGCAAACCTAATTATAATTATCCTGGCATTTGGCATGATGGACTATCACAGTGGCCAGGCTAAAAAACAAAGGTTTGACGATTACCTCCAAGGTAAAGGTTTATGGTACAGGTGGTTTACATATTTTAAACTGACACTTTGCATATTGGCATTAGGCAAAGGTTTAATCATAGACAATTATTACATACAATTTTAACCTGTCAAAATGAAACTAATCAACACCTGGATAAAGTTGGGCTTATTTGTGGGTACTTGGGTAGTGATCATCTGGCTGCTCCAGAACACTTGGGAAAAACCCAATACTATGCTGAAGGAAGCTAAACGAAGCAGTCAATCACTTCAAGATACTTCTTATTTCTTTTTGGGTTCCAGTCGTATTCAGTGTGGAGTAAACCCTGATATTATCAAAAAAAAGCTTGGTCAGGATAAAGTATATAATCTTGCCGTGGGAGGAGCTACTTTTCTCAACTCTTGTATAATAGCACAACACCTCATCCAGACCAAAGGTCGTAAAACCATTTTTATAGAATTAGCCAATATCCACAAAAAATTCCCTGAACACATATTCTTGATTTGTCAAGCGTTTGGAATAAATCTCCCCAAGGCATTGCATCAACTGGTCAAAGGTTTTGATTTAAAAAGGCAAGTCGAAATTCAAACCCACTACCTGGAACAAGCTGCCTTTTTTACAGCCTCGGTTAAAAATACCGTCCAATCACTTGTGAATTACAAAAACTCACAGCAACCTATTGGCTTTCAGGCATATACTCAAAATAACTGCTTAAGTGTCGAATCATTTATTAGCATCAACGAAGTGTCAAACCCGCTGGCTTCTCAACCCTACACCCATGAGCATAAGCTATTGATTGACTATTTAACGCTATTGGCCAAACAATACCACACGCGAATCATTTTTTTACTTCCAATAAACTTTGTTGACTCCACAAGAAAACAGCAAATCCTGGAAGTATACCATCATTTGCCCTCACACCAAAAAGTGGTCTACACGGCTGATTTTATCCAACAAATGCAACAAGCCCGCTTTCTCAAAGATGCCCAACACCTCAACCAATGGGGAGCCCAAAAATACACGGAGTTGCTTTGTCCCCTCATCAAACCTTATTTTTAACATAAACACCCTATTTTCATTGGCTACAGTTGCCCTTTCGAGAATATTATTGCAATTTCCTGCCACATAAAGAAAAATCTTCAAACACGTATAGATATGAATATGCAAAATGCTCCTTTTAACCTGGCGCAATGTATAGAGCACGCCGGAAAATACTATAGTCACCAAAAAGTAATTACCCGCAAAGTAGAAGACGACAGCCTCCACGAGATTACTTACCACGAAATATTGCTAAGGGTACGCCAACTAGCCAACGCCCTGCAAAAACTGGGCGTACAACAAGGCGACCGCGTAGGCACCATTGCCCTTAATACTTACCGCCACCTCGAAGCCTGGTATGCCATATCGGGGCAAGGGGCAGTGTGCCATACCATTAACCCACGTTTATCGGCGGGGCAAATGGACTATATCATCAACCACGCCGAAGACCGCTTTATTTGTATTGACCCTATCTTTTGGCCACTGATTGAGGCAATGCACCCCAAGTTTGGCAAGGTAGAAGGCTACATCGTATTGACCGATGCCGCCCACATGCCCACCACCAAACATGATGTGGCACTCTATTGCTATGAAGAACTTATCAAAGGTGAGTCAGACCAGTTTGAATGGCCAGTATTCGACGAAAACGCAGGCTCATCGCTGTGTTATACATCGGGCACTACTGGCAACCCCAAGGGGGTCATGTATACACATAAGTCTAACTTGTTGCACTCGTATGCTGCTGGGCTCCCCGATGGCTTTGGCCTCCGTAGCATAGACACTATTTTGGTAGTGGTGCCCTTGTTTCATGCCAACTCGTGGGGTATTTCTTACCTGGGACCTATGGTGGGGGCCAATCTTATTTTACCGGGCAAACTCATGGACGGGGAAGCCATTTTTGGGCTGGTAGATAAATACCAGGCAACTACTGCAGCCGGTGTGCCTACGGTGTGGACCAACTTGCTCGACTTTGCCGAACAAAAAGGACGAAAGCTTAGCTCGTTGCGCGATATAGTAGTAGGCGGGTCGGCAGCGCCCCCCTGGATGTTTGATGCCTTTGAACAAAAACACGACGCTCAACTCTTGCACGCTTGGGGAATGACTGAAACCAGCCCACTAGGTACAATCAACCGTGCCATTCCACAACTCAAAGACTTGCCAAAAGAAGAACAAGCCAAAATACGCCTCAAGCAAGGACGCCCGGTATTTGGCATTGACCTAAAAATTGTAGACGAAGAAGGCAACGAGCTACCTCGAAATGGTGAGGCAGTAGGACATTTATTGGTACGAGGCAATTGGGTAGTACATACTTACTATGGCAGCGATACCCCTGCTGTAAACAAAGACGGTTGGTTCGACACGGGTGACATGGCATCTATTGACCGGTTTGGTTATATGGAGATTGTAGACCGTTCGAAGGACTTGATCAAGTCGGGGGGTGAGTGGATAAGCTCGGTAGAAATGGAAAACACCGCTATGGGGCATCCCGATGTACTCATGGCAGCCGCCATTGCGCTCAAGCATAAAAAATGGGGTGAAAGACCTTTGCTGGTGGTAGTGCCCAAAGAAGGTAAAACTCCAGACAAAGAAAGCATTAAGACCCACCTGGGAACCGAGTTTGCCAAATGGCAGATTCCTGACGAGGTGGTTTTTGTAGAGGAGATTCCAATGACTGCTACAGGCAAGTTTAGCAAACTAACTTTGCGTAAACAGTTTGAAGGTTTTTACGAAGAAAAAACCTAACTTGTAATAGCTAAAGTAAAAAACGACGACACCAATAATAGTGATGTCGTCGTTTTTGTATTTTTTTATGCTGTACACAAAGTTTATAGCTTTGTTTTAGATGCTTTTAGGTAATAACCCAGGCTGTCTGCCTGCCCTCCTTGTTGGGTCGCCTTTTGTAAGTCAGCCACTGCTTTTTTGTACTCTTTCATTTTGTAATAACACTTGCCCCGCAGGTAAAACATAGCCGCATTGGGTGGGTTGGCATAACCAATTGCCTTGGTCATGCAATAGGCGGCTTGCGGATAATTTTGGTGTTGCTCTATTTCTATTTGTCCCCAAATAAAATAAGCCTCTGGGTTCCTTTTATTGTAATACACTGCCCTCCCCACTCCCAACATTGCCTGATAATAACTTTGCTTGGCAAGCTGCTCTTTGGCATACTTTACCTCTTGTTTTGAAGCTTTATTGTAGTAATAGTTATACACTACAGCAAACGTAACTCCTATAACCGCCAATAGACCTACAGTCCAAACAAAGGCTTTTGTTCTCTTATTCATAAATCACTTATATTTTAATTAGTATACGTTACTTTGTGAAGCTACCTGCGTTATTCTACCAAACAGGCAGAAGCAGCTAACCAAAAGTTGAGTTTATCTTTACGAAAAATTGTATTCTTAGGGTTTTCCAATTCAGGTAAATCCGCCAAAAAAAGCCTGACGCCAAGATTATCATTGTATTTAGGCTGTCCATTTTTGTATTTTACAAACAATATAAGTGTATCTATGGTATGACTGGCTACAGCTACAGGAGCAGGCAGATCAAGTCTGAAATAAGTAGTTTCATCGTCAAACACCAGACGTGTGCCTATCACCAACGGTTGAGGGAACAGCTCTTCTACTTCAGGGTTTTGCCGACTACTCAATTGTATTTTTTCACCTATGAGGTAATTGTAGTTGGGTTTCTTAAAAAAACTGGTTTTATACAAGGGCTGCCAATAGCCCCGCACCAAGTCGAAGTTTGCCAGACTGGTAGACAAAAATCCCATAAAAAACAACGCAAAAAACAAGGTGTCGTTGAGCTCGGTATTGGCTACCTCTGCGCCTTTGAGCAAAGCAGTAGATACATAGTCGAACAATAATATAATGGTAAGCGACACCACCAAAAATCGTTTAAGATGGTCAGAGCTAAATACTTTTTGATAATCGAAAAGAGGGGATATGTTCAAGGCATTGTTCATAAAACTCATCCATAATGCCATAGATAACACCATAAAACCAAAAGTAAACAAGAAGAACAAACGGGCAACCGGGTTGATCAACCAAAAGTCGAAAAAGCCATGGGCACAGGCAGCAAGCCCCCAATACAACAAGCCCTGTAACCACAGGGGACGCTTGGATGAGCGATAACGGGCAAGCACCAACCCATAGGCAATCACAGAGCTGTCGAACAAATGAGACACTACCGAAAAAAATGCCCGACGGTGAATAATATTTGCGGTATCTTTTGCCAAATAAAGCAGGTTTTCGGTGGCAGCAAACCCTAAAGCTGCCACCGAAGCCAACAAAATATAGTCGATGGGCTCTTTGATTGACTTAGGGAAAAACCAAAGAATAACGATGACAGGCAAAAACTTGACACCTTCTTCGATCAACCCAATGGCAGCTATGCAATATAAAAAATCGTTGAACAAACCACCTGTAGGGTAAAACCCTAACTTGAGGTGGTAGTAATCGTACAAGGGGAAAGCCAAAAACGTAGACAAAACCGCTCCCACAAAACACCCCAACCATAAGGTGTAGGCAGGCTTGGCAAAGCACTTGATACGTGTTAGGTAAACAAGCCAAACCATGGTAATCAACCAGCTGGCAATAATGGCTATAGCATTGGTTTTGAGCCTTACTCGTACCTGTGCATAACTCCACGCTTTGCCTTGACTAAAGTACATATAGGCAAGTATTTCGGGGTCGGTTTGCGCCAAATACGCTTTATTTTGGGGTAAATGAAGTAATTGATCCAACTCATTCCATTTTTGTTGCCTGGAAAGCGCCTTTATCAGGTTTTGGTAGGCTTTGTGTACGGCTCCTTTCAGTTTAATTTCTTGCTTAAACAACTTTTCGGCCACCCAAGCTGCCCCTATCGCAAGGTAGTACTCGCCACGAGCATTGCTGATATACTTTCTTGACTTGCTTTTTATGTTGTCAAATGCCTCTCCCGATTCCTGCCACTGCTTCTTATGAAAATAGATAATGCCCAAACCCAAGTGACCAATGTCGCGCAGATCATCATTTTTATGGTTGGCATACACACTATAATACTGCTCTATGGCTTTATCGTTGCGGTAAATATTGGCGGTGGGGGTAGCTTGATAGGCAGGTTTGCCAAAATGGTAGGTAAGCAGCTGGTGGTGGTGCTCTAATGATGTAGTATCACTGGTAGTTTGGTGGGCAATTTTCTTTTCAAACTGAGGATTAATAATTTCTTTGGGTTTTTGTTGCGCAAAAAAAGGCGCGGCTAGCCATTGGTTTACTCCAAAAATAATAACAATGACCGCAACAATATAAACCAGGGCAAATTTCATAAAATGGTGTGGATTCAATAAGTTTGGTTAATTTAGCTTATTCTTTACCTTTGACAGGTAATAACCTATTTGCCTGTTTGATCTTTTCTGTCAAATCATTCCATACCTTTTTACATTATTGGGCTTTGTAATAACATTTCCCATCCAACACATCTAAACATCACCGCATTGGGTTGCTTGGCAAAGAGTCTTGTTAATGATAAAAAATATAGGTTACATAAATGGCTGTAATCACCCCAATGAGGTCGGCCAGCAAACCACAAGTAGCCGCATAGCGGGTTTTTTTGATATTGACTGCCCCAAAGTAAATGGCTAAAATATAAAGTGTAGTATCGGTTGTTCCTTGAAAAATAGAGACCAAACGCCCCTGAAACGAATCTACCCCATAGTGGTTCATGGTTTCGAGCATCATACCAGTGGCACCACTTCCACTGAGTGGCTTCATAAATGCCGTAGGCATCGCCGGGATAAAATCAGGGTTTACCCCAAAGTAAATCACTATTTTTTTGAGCGTAGAAGTAATAATTTCCAGCGCACCCGATTCTTTAAAAACTCCAATGGCAATCATAATGCCCACCAGGTAAGGTATAATCTTGATGGCTACATCAAACCCCTCTTTGGCACCTTCTATAAAGGACTCGTAGATATTGACTCGCCGATAGAGGGCGAGTAGTATAAAAAATACAATGATGCTAAATAGGATTAGATTGCTTACCACCTTAGATATGTCACTGATTTTTTCTTTGGGTAACCCCGACAAATAATAAATGGCTATTCCCAGCGAACCAAGTATTACAGCAAGGTAGCCCAGCAATACTGGGTCAAACAGGTTGATGCGTTGGTAAAGCGCTACCAGTATCATTCCGGCGATGCCAGTAACTGCCGCCGAAATAAGTATAGGAATAAAAATGTCTGAAGGGTTGGCAGCTTGTAAACGGGCTCGGTAAATCATTACCGTCAGGGGAATAAAGGTAAGCCCAGTGGTATTGAGCACTGCAAACATAATTTGGGCATTAGACGCTTCTTCTTTTTTGGGGTTGAGCTTTTGCATTTCCTGCATTGCCTTGATACCCAATGGAGTTCCAGCATTGTCGAGTCCCAGTAAATTGGCCGACAGCTTCATAAAAATAGGGGTGATTGCTGGATGATTGGTAGGAATTTCGGGGAATAAACGACGAAAGAAAGGGCCAAAAACAAAGGTTA
The DNA here is from genome assembly GCF_947493425.1 of uncultured Microscilla sp. Lineage (GTDB taxonomy): Bacteria > Bacteroidota > Bacteroidia > Cytophagales > Microscillaceae > Microscilla. The sequence continues at coordinate 23,179 of NZ_CANLRP010000096.1, forward strand.
GCATTTTTACAATGCCTGCCTTTTCACCTATTTTCATGATGCCCAACCACATAGCCATGGCTCCGGTAAGGTGCAAGGCAAGCTCAAAGGCAAGGGATGATTGATCAAAAGTAGATTTGATAAGGCGATCAAATATTTCTATATCCCCTTCAAATATCAGCTTATAAAGCGCAATGATAAACGCAATCAGGAAAAAGGCTACCCAAATGTAATTTAATACCATTGCAAGTATTGATTTTGTTTGGCTTTTTTGCTTTTACCACAAAAAAGGCGATAAATGAATAAATGTCTACTTACTGTTCGTTCAATGTTGATTTGATTGAATGAATATGTCTCATTCATTTTCCTGTGTGCCAGGGTTCAAAGCATAAATATATTAATTATATCTTCTTATCAAAAATACCCACCCGATTTAAGTACTTATTTTTCAGAGAGTAGTACTTTCCCCTAATACCAAATATTATGCTGATGCTATTGATCAACAATGAAATTTTATAACTATTTACCTCTTCAATTCATTTGATTGTTATAAATTTAAAACTGTGAACTGTTCAATTAAAAATTCTACAAATATGCACAAACAATACAAAAAATTTGGACTGGCTTGCCTTCTGGTAATGCTTAGCAGCTCGTGGGGACAAGCCCAAATACGCGTACCTGTCCCTAGCCCTACAGTTACCTTGTTGCAAGAAATAGGTCTTACCAAGGTCGAGCTACGCTATTCGCGCCCTGGAATGAAGGGAAGGAAAATATTTGGTCATCTGGTGCCTTATGGTAAAGTATGGCGCACAGGTGCTAACCAAAACACTCGCCTTACATTTTATGAAACAGTGACCATAGGGGGAAAAAAAATCCCCCAGGGACAATACGCTTTACATACTATTCCGGGTAAAAGTGAATGGACAATTATTATTAACAAAAAACAAGGGTATGGCAATAGGTATGACCCCAGCCAGGATGTACACCGGTTTAAGGTAAAACCTCAACGCACCAAGTTGGTGTATGAAACTTGCACTATAGATTTTAGTAACTTTGATAAGAACAGCGCTGATTTGCGTATTTTTTGGGAAAATACAATGGTGACATTCAGGATTGAGACGGAGGTGGACCAAAAGGTAATGAAGCAGATAAACAAGGTAATGGCCAATCCAGCACGTACACTTGCTCAAGCTTATTACACCTCGGCTCGTTACTACCTTGAGACAGGCAGAGATTTAAACAAAGCACTTGAGTGGGCTACTCAAGCTGCTAAACTACGTCCCGACGCTTATTGGATGCTGCACTATCAAGCAAAAATTGAGGGAAGGCTTAAAAAATATACCCAGGCTATAGCCACGGCAAAGTTGAGCATTGCCGCTGCCAAAGTGCGCAAAAACCCCGATTTTGTTCGTATGAACGAAGCGTTAATCGCTAAGTGGAAAAAGCTTAAGTAGGGTACTGTCATACCCTACTTGAACTTTATTGATTGAACTGCGCCAAATAATTGAATAAACCCAAAGTATAAGTGGCTATTGAGGTAAAATGATTGCCACCTTCTATAGGTATCAGTTCTACTTGAGTAGCTCCATTGGCACGCATAGCATCATACGCATTTTGTGAATTAAAAAAGGGCACAAAATCATCGGCGGTACCGTGAAACATTCTAATAGGCGCTTTGGGCGTCCAATTGTATAGGTCGTTGTCTTTAGTAGCGTTCAAAAACGCAGTATCAGTCTCATCACGCACCCCATCCAAAAAACTTTGCTTAAATAATAATTGGGGGTTTTGCTCTACCTCTATTTGTATACCAATGGCAGGGGTAGCGTTTGCCAACTGACTGGCGTAAGGTTCATTGATGTATGCATCAAACGAGCGGTTGAGTTGATATACATCGTTGTAAGTGTCGAGCACCCAAAGGTAAGCATTGATAAAGGATAACTTTTCATTTTTAGACACTACATATTTAGCAAAAGCGGTTTTGTTGTAAGCACCTGCCCCTGGAATGCTTGCCGTAACGGTAAACTCATCGTTATGGCTTGTTTCCAATAACTTGTGTAATGCCATAGAAGCGTAGCCTCCCTCTGAGTAACCCGCCAAAAAGAGTTGATTGTTCAACACAACATTGTTGCGGGCGCAAAACTCCCGGCTTGCCCGCAACATATCACGCGAAGCCGATGCCAGCGAAGCAGCGTGTTCGTAAGGATGAGCAAGATTTTTAGAAGCTCCATAGCCAATATAATCGGGCATAGAGACTACATAGCCCACTGCCGAAAATAACGTGCCTGATGTATAAGACTCGCTATTGGGCTGATAGTTTGACGGGGCTTCTTCATCGGCAGTAATAGTGCCATGCTGATAACTTACCAAAGCATAAGGCTTGCTTTCGACAGGGACAATCAATGCACCAGAGGCGATAATGGCGTTGCCCGAAACATCTACCGTGTTGTAAGTAATGTTGTATACCTTGACTGTGTTGAGTGACAATAAACCCAAAAACGGCGCAACTTCTGTATTGTTGGCATAACGCGCCTTGATTTGGGCACCCGTAAACTCACCCACCAACTCGCTTTGTACCAAATATTGGGCTTCAGGCAATACATTTTCGTCCTGCTTTTTGTTACAACTTACCAACACCAGGCTGAAAAACAGGCTTATATAGAATAGTTTTTTCATGTCCTTACTTATTTTTTTTGATAAACACCACAACCATTAATCATAACTTTCTCTTATTTCCATCCACATTTCGGGGTTTTGGATAGGTACAAAATCAGCGTATTGAGCATACAAAGCGTGGGCATCACGGGTGGCCAGCATCCAACGACGCAAGCCTTGTAAATCGGGATGCTGACGTATGTTTTGCACCAGCCACTTGGCAAGCCCCTGACTCCGATATGCCTCCAGCACAAACACATCGGCCAGGTAAGCAAATGTGGCATAGTCGCTCATAATGCGTGCAAACCCCACTTGCTGGTTTTCTTTGTAAACCCCAAAACACAATGAATGCTTGATCGATTTTTCTACAGTGGCTTCGGAAATATTGGTTGCCCAGTAAGAAGACGCAAGAAAACGGTGGATAACCCCTACTTGCAACTTTGCTTTATCTGTAGAAAGCAGAAAATCGTTTTTTGTAATGTTCATTTTCTCAATAGTCTGTAGTCCTGACAAGGCTCTAGGGACTAGGTGCAAGGTTCTAGGTACACCCTGTTTAGCTGCGTTGAGCCCATCACAGCAAGCTGCTGCCCCGATAAATATAAATCGGGATTTAGAAATAGATTCGATTCATAGGGAGCCATCAAGCCTGTAAAGCATTTACTTTCAATTGTTTACAAATTTGTTAGTTAAAAATCCTGACCAGGCAAATTGTGTCCATTAGTAGTTAGTTGCACCTTATTCTATAAACTACTACGCATCCGCTTTTTACCAGAACTTTCACTTGTTTAAACAATCAATAGAACAGCAATGTTCTGATAACACAAAAAACAATGGTTAAAAAGTACCGTTTACCTGTTGAGCATATTGATTAGAACGCATTACCCACGGACTTTTCTTTTGGTCAAAAGCATCTACCGCTGACTGCACATCCAAAAAGAATTTATCTTTGCCCATGAGGGCTGTCAAACCACTTTGGGCAAAGTAGTCCCTGACTGGCCCCTTGATATTACTAAAATTCAACCCTACTCCTTGAGCTTCTAACTCGGTAAACAATTCTTTGAGCATTTGGGCAGCACTAGAGTCTACGTTGCCTATACTTTCGGCGTTGACTATGACTAACTCAAGTACTCCCAGATTTGGGTTTACCAGTTGGCGCACGGTATCACGAAAGTGATTGGCATTGGCAAAATAAAGGCTGGCATCATAGCGTAAAATCAATACATCATTGCGTACTACCAAGCCATCATAGCGCGCCACATTGCGATATTCATGTGTCCCCTTAAAAGCCCCCAAAATGGCTACATGTGGGCGGGTGGTACGGTAAATCATTGCCAACAACGACAACACCACACCAGCAAATATCCCTTCACGAATGCCTACAGTAAGCGTTGTAATAAAAGTAATAGTAAACATCAAAAACTCATCTTTTTTGGTGCTCCATAATGCTTTAGGGTAATTCAAATCAATGAGCCCAAATACTGCTACCATAATCATAGAAGCAAGCACTGCCTGAGGCAAATAATAAAACAAAGGCGTAAGAAAAAGCAAGGTAAGCGCTACCAACGCTGCACTTACCAAGGCAGCTACTCCAGTTTTAGCCCCTCCCTGGTCGTTTACGGCAGTACGCGAAAATCCCCCTGTGCCAGGGTAAGATTTAAAAAAGGCACCTAGCAAATTTGCCGCTCCCAAAGCAATCAACTCTTGATTGGGGTCTATTTCATAGTATTTATGTTTGGCTTGTACTGCCTTGGCTACTGAAATAGCTTCCATAAAAGCAATAAACGCCAAGGTGAGTGCTATTGGAAAAAGTTGACTTATAATGTCTAAATCAAACAAGGGCAAGGTAGGCATTGGCAAACCACTGGGCACATCTTGTATAATTTTTACCCCTGCCAGGTCAAGCCTGAATATATACACTACCAAAATACTCAGCACTACAACTACCAAAGCCGCAGGGACGTTTTTTTTATATTTTTTTACCCATCTGATTACCACAATGCCCCCTAAACCAATGGCAAAAGTAGTCCAGTGAATATCTGAGACCTTCAGCACTGCCTGAAACAAAATTTCATGGACTTGATTGCTCCGGGGCAAGGTTACCCCCATCAAGTGTTTAAGTTGGTTGAACCCAATGATCAAAGCCGCCGCTGAGGTAAACCCACTGATGACTGGGCGCGATAAAAAATTTACCAAAAAACCCAGTCGTAACACACCAAACAATAGCTGCAACGCTCCCATCATAAAAGCCAACAAAACAGCCAACGCTATATATTGGTCAGAACCAGTTGCGGCAATGAGCGAAACGCCTGAAGCCACCAGCAACGAATCCATAGCCACCGGACCTACAGAAAGTTGACGCGAAGTGCCCAAAAAGGCATAAATAATTTGAGGTACCAGAGCTGCATACAAACCATACACAGGGGGCAAACCTGCAATATAGGCATACGCCATTCCTTGTGGAATAAGCATAATGCCCACAGTAAGCCCCGCAGACACATCACCTTTAAAATAGTTTTTTTTGTATTGGGGCAACCAATCTAATATAGGCACTAACCGTTTGATATTCATTATTTTATATTTTTTTAATTACACCTTTACTTCCACCTTCCTTACCAGGATTTTCATCAGCATACAACTGATTTTTGTATCTAAATAAAAAATATAACACAATATATGAATACATAATCATATTTACAAATATAAATATATTAAAGCAAAAAAATAGCACTGAGTTGGATAGTTACATATAATGCTACGCTTTTGAAGACAACGCAAGGTGGAATACCAAAAAAAACGCCTCTTATGCTGATTCATAAGAGGCGTTGTATTGATATATGATTTAAGACAAGCTTAGTTTCTTCTTCTTCCTTTGAATGGTCGGTTGCCTCCACCGCGTCTGCGATTACCACCACCGCCACCAGATGAACCTCCCTTAGAACGTTCAATTACTACTGATGAACCATCATACTCTACTTCAGAAAAAGCGCTCAATAGCTGATCTTCATAACGCTTGTCAATTTCAAAGAAAGAAAATGACTTTTGAATGTCTATTTTTCCTATTTCTACATTTTTCAACGATGGCTGACTGTCAATAAATGACAATAGGTTTTTAGGGTTCAACTCATCCTTGCTACCCAAGTTGATAAAGAAGCGGCTAAAATCAATGCGATTGCCTCCACGTTTTTTATCTCTTCGGTCACCATTGCGTTCCTTACGGTCACCTCTATCACGGTCGCGACGAGTCGCAGCGTTCAAATCAGGTGCGTTTTTGTAATACTCAAGGAAACGGTTGAATTCATAAGACACAAAGTGTTTGATGAGTTCTTCTCGGCTTAAACTCTCCAGCTTGTCGTATACGTGTGGCAAGTAAGGAGCAATTTCTTCTTCGTTTACATTTACCTCTTTTACCTTGTCCATCAAGCTAAGTAAACGGTTTTCACAAATCTCCTGACTTGTAGGAATTTGTTTGCGGTCAAACTTTTTACCGATTTTACGCTCAATGGTCTTGATTTTACCCGCTTCGCGTCCACCAATAATCAACAACGATACCCCGGTTTTGCCGGCACGTCCAGTACGTCCACTTCGGTGAATGTACACCTCAAGGTCATCAGGAAGGTTAAAGTTGATTACGTGTGTAATTTCGTCTACATCTAACCCACGGGCTGCCACATCAGTAGCCACCAATATTTGCAAATGACGAGAGCGGAAGCGTCCCATTACGTGGTCACGCTGTGCCTGCGACAAGTCGCCGTGTAAAGCGTCTGCGTTGTACCCATCCTGGATAAGCTTGTTGGCTATGTCCTTTGTTTCGCGGCGAGTACGGCAAAATACAATTCCATAAATATGAGGGTTAATATCAGCAATACGCTTCAGGGCTTGATAACGATCGCGGGGTTGTACCACATAAAATTCGTGGCTTACGTTTTTGGCTCCGGTATTACGCTGTCCTACACTTATCTTCTTAGGTTGGTGCATGTACTGCTCTGCAATACGAATAAGCTCCTGAGGCATAGTTGCCGAAAACAACAAAGTTTGTTTTTCTTTAGGAGTAGTAGCCAATATAGCATCCAATTCTTGCTTGAATCCCATGTTGAGCATTTCGTCTGCTTCGTCTAATACTAACCACTGAATTTGCTCCAGTTTAAGTTTTTTCCTTTTTATCAAATCAAGCGAACGCCCTGGAGTACCTACTACAATATGGACTCCACGTTTCAATGCATCAATTTGTTTGTCAATGCTTGCTCCGCCGTATACCGCAGTTGTGCGGATTTTCATAAACTTGGCAAAACTCTGAATATCACGGGCAATCTGTAAACAAAGCTCACGGGTAGGGCATAATATCAATGCCTGAATCTGCTTGGAGTCAGGGTCGATACTCTCTAACAATGGTAATGAAAACGCAGCGGTTTTACCTGTACCTGTTTGAGCAAATGCCAATAAGTCTGTTTCTTCAGTTAATAAATAAGGAATAGCTTGTTCCTGAATAGGGGTTGGTTTTTCGAAACCTAGTTCCTGGACGGCTTGTAAAATTTCCGAGCGCAATCCAATTTCTTCAAATGTTTGCATATATTACATTAATTCACCTTTCCTCAATTTCTTTTTGAATCAAAAATGGGTTGGGTAAATGTGTTAGTAAAAATTGTCTCAATATGCTCATTCGTTGAAATGAATGCCGTAAATGATTTTGGTGATTGAATAGTCTGATAATATCCAATTTTAAAATCCCAAAAGAGTCTTTTGAGACAATCTTTGAATTATTTTAAAGTGCAAATCTACAAGGAGTTTTGTACAAATACCTAAGAAAGTAAGTCTTTTTATCAAAATTGAGAGAATAAAAGGCATTATCTTTATATAGTACCATAATTTATTCATATTATCATCAAAAAAACTTGTTTGTATCCAATGTCCTTTCAGTTGTAAGACTTAATGCTAAATTTGCGGCTGTATGTTTAGGCTTATTTTGCAACTTAAAAAAATACCATGCGAACTCAATTTCATATTTTCCTGACAGCAGTGATGTACTATACCCGCATTCCAGTATACCACTGGGTAGATTATTCTGAAAAATACCTCAACCGTGCTACAGTTTATTTTCCTGTGATAGGATGGTTGGTAGGTGGTTATACTGCATTGATTTATTTTTTGTGTCAATTGGTATTCCCAACCGAACTCTCACTTTTGCTTAGCATGGCAGCAGGTATTCTTATGACGGGGGCTTTTCACGAAGATGGCTTTGCCGATGTTTGCGATGGTTTTGGGGGGGGCTGGAACCAAGCCAAGATTCTAACAATTATGAAAGACTCCAGGGTAGGGGCTTTTGGTGCCATTGGTATGATAATAATGTTTTTGGTAAAGTTTTTTAGCCTAAAAGCGCTGGTACCTGAAATGCACGTGGTGCCTATGCTCATTGTTAGTCATACTCTGAGTCGTTATACAGCCCTTACCTTTTTGTTTACCCACCGCTACGTACGCGAAAACGAAGACAGCAAAGCCAAACCTATTGCGAAGAACAAACCCAACCTAAAACAATTAATAGTAGCCACCTTATTCGGGCACTTGCCTTTACTTTTGTTTTACCCACTATGGTCTGCTTTTTTGGTGTTAGTCCCCTTGTTTTTACTAAAACAATACTTGGGCTGGTACTTCAAAAAATGGATTGGAGGCTATACAGGTGACTGCCTTGGGGCCACCCAACAACTGGCAGAAGTGGTGGTGTATATGTTTTTTATTGCCTGGCTTCAATTCAGTTAGTACCCAATGTTGTTTTCTTTGCGAAGCTTTTCACCTTTAGCTATGAGTCTTTCACCCCTTGACAATGGCTTGCCAAACTTTTTTTTAAGGTCGCAGAGAACAACATTGGTCGCCTCACTCCCAATGTATGTGGGCATTCCAGAACGTTGTGTGTTCTTCAGGAAAATACTAACCACTCAACCCCACTGCTTTTATCATTCTATCTTTACCAAATAAATCTTTGCGTACTTCTACCTGCCGAAACCCTTGCTGTTCTATCATTGCCTTGGTGATGACTCCAAACTGTTCGTTGATTTCAAAATAGAGCGCGCCTTGGGGTTTCAGTTTTTGTCGGGCAACCTGAGTAATTGCTTCATAAAATAATAAAGGCTCATTTTGAGGCACAAACAAGGCAAGGGCAGGTTCGTGTTTTAGTACATTTTCGTGCATTTGAGCTTGCTCATCAGGGGTGACATAAGGCGGATTACTTACAATAACGTCTAACGATTGATCGGCAAAATGAGTAAATGAAGGGGTTAAAATATCATGTACTATCCATTGAATATTTACTTTATTTAAGGCTGCATTTTGCTGGGCAATGGTAAGTGCCTCAGGTGATACATCGAGTGCATTTACTTGAGTCTGAGGCATGTTTTTAGCAAGTGTTACCGCAATACAACCGCTTCCGGTACCTATATCCAGCAAAGTAAGGGGCTGGTCTTGGAAGTCTTGTATGATCCAGGCAACCAGTTCTTCGGTTTCGGGACGCGGAATAAGCACCCCCGGCTTTACCCAAAAGGGCAAACCATAAAACTCGGCTTGTTTTATTATGTATTGAATAGGTTCATATTGCTGGAGACGTCTTAGGGCATTGTTGAACACCTGTAGCACTTGCGGGGTTGTTTGGATGGGCTGATTTACCAAAACCTGCATTTTGTTCAACTGAAACAGGTGCTCTAGTAGTAAGAAAGCCATAGATTGGGCTTCGGTAGCAGGGTAATAAGGCAATAGTGCTTGGCGACACTGATCAAACAATTGTTTGGCTTCTTTATTCATAGTATTTATTGAGACTTGCTTTTGGCAGGCAAAAATAGTTGGAAAGAGGTTAATAGCAATGTGTTAGATCAAGTTGCTGATTTTTTTATTTGATTACGGCAGGTTTGCGGTAACTAAAGCAAAAAAAGCGTAAAGATGATTAAATCTCTACGCTTTTTATTTTTTCGAAGGTTCAATAATTTTATTGCAT